>NZ_LUFI01000040.1:0-58268 GCF_005281675.1 Sphingobium sp. MP9-4
AAACCGTCGCCCCGATCCCAGCGGCCGGACAGCGACACGTAACCGCTGCCCAGATCCGGCGCGATGCTGGCCGACAGCTCGGTCGCATCCCTGCTGCCGTAGAAGGCGCTGGCGCCGAAGTGTGGCATCTGGTCGCGGGTGGCGCTGGCCAGTTCGATCGTGCCGGCAACCGCGCCGGCCCCGAACGCGCCACTGCCCCCGCCGCGCGTCACCCGCACCAGCGCCAGCCGGTCGGGCACCAAAGCCGAGAAGGGGATATAGCCGAAGAAGGGATCAGCCACCGGCACGCCATCAAGCAGCACCAGGGTCCGGCTCGACGCATTGCCACCCAGCGCGCGCAGGGTGGCGCCCTGGTTCGAGGGATTGGACGCTCGGCTGTCAGAGCGGCGGAACTGCTGGAAGCCCGCGACATCGGCCAGCACGCTCTCGATCCGACCCGACGCCGCATCCTCAAGCCGATCCCGGTCGATCACCACAGAGCCATAGGCCGGCGTCCCAGGCGGCAGGGCGAGGCCCGTGCCGGTCACCACGATCGACGCGGCGGCCATCGCCTCGCCAGCGCCATCGGGTGTTTCCGCCTGCGCCGCGAAGGGCGCCATTGCCATGCCGAGCGCGAGCCATTTTGTTCTGCGCATATATCCTCCCCTGCCGCCCCGTCATGCGAAGGGGCGGCATCCCTTCGATAGGATGCCGCCCCTTGCCGGAACATTGGCCTTTGGGCCGATGGCCCTTCCCCCGCTCAGAAGAAGAGGATGGCGCCGGCGGCAATCGTGTCGCCCTGCGCCTCATTGCCATTATGCGCCTTTGAGGTGCTGTGGATATATTCGCCGATCAGCGTCACCCAGCTGGTCAGGCCATAACGGCCCTGCCCCACCCAGCTGCTGTTCTTGCGGATCAACGTCGGGTTGGCGAGCGCGTCCGCGGCATTGGCATAATGGAGATTGCTCTCGCCATAGCTGCCACCGACCGAGAATTTGCCGAAGGTCGCCAGCCCCTGAAGATAGAAGCCGTCGCTGTCGCGCTTGTTGCCGGCGGCATCGGTGTCGAACAGGTTGAGCGCCGTCGTGCCCAGCCCCGAGCCATTATAATAATAGCCGGTGAGGACGATCGGGCCGTAGCCGATCTTGGCCCCGGTATCGAAACCGCTGCCGGTATAGGAAATGCCGTCGACGCGATTATGCCGCTGGGCGATGCCCGACAGCCAGGCGCGGGCCGAAAAATCGCCGAACTTGCCGTCATAGACGATCTTGCCTTGGAAGCCGGGCGACTTGTTGCTTTCGCCCGGTCCGGTCAGCGATTCGAGCGGCTGGAAGACGCCGACCGAGACCTGGAAGCCCGACAGGCTGGGCGACGTGTAAGTGATCTGCGGCTGGAAATCGGTATAGATATAGCCGATGCCGATGCGGCCGAGCGAGGTGTTGGACGGCGCGACATTGCCGCCGCTCGACCCGACAGACAGCAAAGTGATGTCGTTCAATATGCCTTCCGAGCCGAACAGGCCGATGTCGCGCCCCAGCTTGAACTCCCCCAGGCCGGAACGGCCGATTGTCATGTAGGTCTGGCGGAAATCGATGCCGGCGGTCTGCAGCGCCACCGGCCGCCCGCCGGCATTGGCGCCGCCGCCGACCGAATAATCCGCACTGTTGATGCCGGGATACATGCCGAAATGGGCGCCGACGTCCCATCCGCCCTGATTGGTGGTGACATCGAATTTCAGATAGCCGGGCAACAGGCCGTTGCGGATCGCCGAACTATTGCCGCCGACCGGCACGACACCGCCGACGACATCGGTATTCGGCCCGGCCGCCTGGCCATTTTCATGGGTGTAGAAACCGTTGACCGATCCGGAAATCTTGACCGTGACGTCGCCCACCTCAAACCCGACGCCGCTGTCGGCGACGCGCACCACGGGCTTGCCGTCCGACGCGGCGGGCGCAGCGGCAGCGGCCGGCGCGGCAGCGTCTTCCTTTGCCAGCTGGGCATATTCCTCGTCGGTGAGGATCCCCTTCTCATGCAGCCTTTTCAGCAGTTCGCTCGTCGTCCCGGCGCTCGCCGGCGTTGCCCCTGCGACGAACAGCAACGCCATGGCGGCGCTGCCGAGGAATGTTCCCCGTGCCATCTCATCCTCCCTCTTGTGCGCCGGTCGTGCCGGCTGTCGGGAAGAGTGGGCGGCGGCGATGGCGGCCGAAATTGGACTTTGGTTCTCGTCCTCCTCCCGCGCACCTCGCTATACTTTTGGTCAGGGCACGACGGCGATGCCCCACGGCCCGGCGCCGACCGCCACCGTGCCGACGACCTTGCCGGCAGCCAGGTCGATCACGGAGACATTGTCCGAAAGGCCATTGGCGGCAAAAGCGCGCACGCCGTCCGGGCTGACCGCGACATGCCAGACCCGCTTGCCGACCGGCACATAGGCGCGGACCTTGCGGGTGGCGACATCGACCAGCGCGACATGGTTGGCGCGGCCGAGCGCCACGACCGCCGTCTTGCCGTCCGGCGTGAAGCGTATGCCGCAGGGCAATAGCTGATAATCCTGCACGCCGGGAATGGCGAAATGCAGCGTCTCGACGATCCTGCGCGTGGCCGGATCGGCAATCTGCACCGTGCCGCCCATCTCCGCCGCGATCCACAGCTCCTTGCCATCGGCGGTAAATTCGACATGGCGGGGGCGCTGATCAGTCTCGGTCGCGTCGACCATCGTCTTGTTCGCCAGGTCGATCCAGTTGACGACGCCGTCATCCTCCGATGTCACCACCACCCATTTGCCGTCGGGGCTTTGCGCCACGCCCTCGGGCTCCTTGCCGACATCGACCTGGAAGGCGACCTTGCGGCTGTCGAGGTCGATCGCGGTCAGCGCGGCATTATCCTCATTGGCGACGAACAAGGTCCGGCCATCGCGCGACAGGAAGAATTGCTCGGGATCCTGCCCCGATGGCAGGTCCGCGACGACCTTGCCGGTCGCGCGGTCGATCATCTGCACCGCATGGTCGTTGCTGGCGCAGAGCAGGATATATTTGCCGTCCTTGGTGAGGGTGATGCCGCGCGGCCGTCCGCCCACCGGCCAGGTCGCGACCGTCTGCATCGTGGCGGCATCGATGACGCTGACGCTATTGCCCCGCTCGTTGGAGACATAGAGCGTCTCGGCCCGGACCGACGGGATCGCCACCGTCAGCGCAAGCCCCGCAATCACGCCCTTCATCATGCCCGCATCCTCTCGTTCTTTTGGCCTGATAGCGGATTAGCCCCCGGCCCGTCGCGGCGGGATTGTACCAATGGCCAATGGGGGCCGTCCCCGCCCTCCCCTACAGTCGTCAGCGACAGGGACGACATGCGGCCAGCACAGGCACGCGGCACAGACGAGGGTTTGGGATGAGGAATTACGGACGGATCGCATTGTTCGGCGCGGCCTGCCTGGCGGGCGCATCGATCACATCGGCACTGATGGCGCATGGCAATGTCACGCCGCAGGCGGTCGACACATCGGCCCTGCCGGAAATCGGCGCCGACTGGGTGCAGCACAACCCCTATCGCGGCAATGCCACGGCAGCCAAGATCGGCGAATCCGCCTATGGCCAGAATTGCGCCCGCTGCCACGGGCTGGACGCGGAAAGCGGCGGCATCGCGCCGGACCTGCGCTATCTGGAAGTCGGCGACAGCGGCGACGAATGGTTCATCCAGCGTTACCAGCATGGCTCCAACCATGACGGCAAGGTCTATATGCCGCCCTTCGGCGACGTGCTGGGACAGAAGGCCGGATGGGCGATCCGCGCCTGGCTCGAAACCAAGCATCAGGAGTGATCGCGATGGATCGCCGCGCCTTCTTGAGCAGCGCGGCGGCCGCCGCGCTGGTTGGCTATATTTCGGGCGGGCAGGCCGCAAAGGCCGCGCCGCTCGGCAAGGTCAGGGAATTGGGTGTCCTTCGGGTCGCAGTCTATAAGGACAACCGCCCCTGGTCCTGGCGCAAGGACGGCAAGCTGACCGGGATCGACGTCGACCTGGCCCAGGCGCTGGCCAAGGGGCTGGGCGTGCGCGCCGACGTTGCCGAACTGGTCGCGGACGAAAGCGCCGACGACGACCTGCGCAATGGGGTGTGGAAGGGCGGCCTTTTGGGCTTCCAGCCGGCCGACATCATGCTGCATGTGCCGTTCGACCGGACTTTCGCCGCACGCAACGATCAGGTCGCGATCATCGCCCCCTATTATCGCGAGAGCTTCCAGTTTGCTGCGGTCAAGGGCGAGATCGACGTCAACGCGCCGCCGACCCAATATCGCGGCAAGCGGCTGGCGGTCGAGATCGACTCCATTCCCGATTTCTACCTGATCGGCACATTCGGCGGCATATTGGCCAGGGATGTCGTCCATTTCCCCGGCGGGACGGAAGCCGTTACCGCGCTGACCGATGGCCGGGCCGATGGCGCGCTCGCCAGCCGGGCGCAGATCGAGGCGGTGCTGCACGACAGCGGCGCCACCAACATCGTCCGCCGCACCAGCCCCCTGCCCGCCTTCACTTCGGCCGGATGGGACATCGGCATGGCGGTGAAGGAGAATAGCCGGAACCTGGGCGATGCGGTCGAGACCATCCTGGCCGACATGACGCAATCGGGCGCGCTCAAGGCGATCTTCGAAAGCCATGGCGTCGCCTATGCGCCGGCCGTCGCGGCCGGCTGAACGGGCGACCCAAGGTCCAATTGGCACGGCCGCCGTGCCCCATAAGGTGCGGCATCGACGGCGTTGATCACGCCGGAAAACAAGGGAGGATGACTATGACGGGACGTTTCACGCGTTCGTTCCTGGGGGCAGCCGCGATCGCGCTGGTGGCCGGGGCCGCGCCACTGCTCGCGGCCGATGCGGCAGGCGGGCCTACCGATGTCGACCTGATGAACGATGCCGCATCGACTGGCGACGTGCTGACCTATGGCATGGGACCGCAGGCACAGCGTTTCAGCACGCTCAACCAGATCAACACCGACACCGTCAGCAAGCTGGTGCCCGCCTTCGCCTCGTCGCTAGGTGGCGAGAAGCAGCGCGGCCAGGAGGCCCAGCCTCTGGTCTATGACGGCACCATCTATGTCACCGGTTCCTATTCGCGGCTCTATGCCTTCGACTCCCGCACCGGCGAGGAGAAATGGGAATATAATGCCCGCCTGCCCGACGACATCATGCCCTGCTGCGACGTCGTCAATCGCGGCGCGGCGATCCATGGCGACAAGATAATCTTCGCCACGCTCGACGCGCGGCTGGTGGCGCTCAATCGCCATACCGGCAAGGTGGTGTGGAACAAGCAGATCGCCGATTACAAGGCCGGCTACAGCGCGACCGCCGCGCCGCTGATCGTCAAGGGCATGGTCATCACCGGCAATTCGGGCGGCGAGTTCGGCATCGTCGGCGCGGTCGAGGCCCGTGACGTGGATACCGGCGAGCTGATCTGGCACCGCCCGGTGATCGAAGGAAACATGGGCACCTTGCGCGGCAAGGATAATGGCATCACCGGCAAGCTCAACGCGACTTGGCAGGGCGATCTCTACAAGACCGGCGGCGGCGCGACCTGGCTGGGTGGCACCTATGATCCGGAAACCAATCTTCTCTATTTCGGCACCGGCAACCCGGCCCCCTGGAACAGCCATTTGCGGCCCGGCGACAATCTCTACACCGCGTCGACGCTGGCGATCGATCCCGAAACCGGCGTGATCAAATGGCATTACCAGACCACCCCGCATGACGGCTGGGATTTCGACGGGGTCAACGAGTTCATCCCGTTCGACGCGACGATCAACGGCAAGCCGATGAAGCTGGGCGCCAAGGCGGACCGCAACGGCTATTTCTTCGTGCTCGACCGGACCAACGGCAAGTTCGTCAGCGCCAACCGCTTCGTCATGCAGACCACCTGGGCCAGCGGCTATGACAAGAATGGCAAGCCGATCGTGATCCCGGCCGGTCGCCCCGGTGCGCCGAGCGCGACCGAGAAGGGCAGCACCGTCTTCTCCTCGCCCAGTTTCCTGGGCGGCAAGAACTGGATGCCGATGGCCTATAGCAAGGACACCGGCCTGTTCTACATCCCGTCCAACGACTGGGGCATGGACATCTGGAACGAGCCGATCGCCTACAAGAAGGGCGCCGCCTATCTGGGCGCGGGCTTCACCATCAAGCCGATCGCCGAGGATCATATCGGCGCGCTGCGGGCGATGGACCCCAAGACCGGCAAGATCGTCTGGGAATATAAGAACAAGGCGCCGCTGTGGGGCGGCGTGTTGTCGACCGCCGGCAACCTGGTCTTCACCGGCACGCCCGAAGGCTATCTGAAGGCCTTCGACGCCAAGACCGGCAAGGAATTGTGGAAGTTCCAGACCGGGTCGGGCGTGGTCGGATCGCCGGTCACCTGGGAACAGGATGGCGAACAATATGTCGCCGTCATGTCCGGCTGGGGCGGCGCGGTGCCGCTGTGGGGCGGCGAAGTGGCCAAGTCCTTCAAGGACATCAATCAGGGCGGTTCGCTCTGGGTGTTCAAGCTGGCCAAATAAGGAGGCGAGGACGATGATCGTCATGGGGCGCGGACAGCATATGCACGGCGGAAATCGCGGGCAATTTGCCGCGCCCCCGCCTATGATCCATCATCATGGCCAGGGGGCGGACATGCAGGTCGAAGACAGTGATGCGATGATGGAAAGGGTGCTGATCGTCGACGATCACCCGCTGGTGCGCGACGGGCTGCGCAGCGTGATCGCGGTCAGTTTCGACGGCTGCGAGATTTTCGAGGCGGCCAGCCTGGAGGAAGCGCTGGCAACGCTGGAGAAACAGTCCAATTTCGACCTGGTGCTGCTCGACCTCAATATTCCCGACGTGAAGCGGCTCGATGGCCTGAAACTGCTGCGCAGTCGCCACCCGATCCTGCCGGTGGTGATGGTGTCGGGCGCGTTCGACCGGGCGATCGTGCGCGAAGCGCTGGGCGCCGGTGCGGCGGGCTTCATCCCCAAGTCGATGAAGCGCAGCGCTATCGTCGATGCGCTGCACCGGGTGGTGTCAGGCGAAATCTACATGCCCGACGCGATCGACGAGGCGCCGCAGGAAAGCGCCGAGGAGGCGGATATCCTGACCCGGATCGGTAGCCTGACGCCGCAGCAGCGGATCGTGCTGACCCATCTGGTCCATGGCCGGCTGAACAAGCAGATCGCCCATGACCTGAGCGTATCAATGACGACGGTGAAGGCGCATGTCTCCGCGATCCTGCAAAAGCTCAACGTCTTCAGCCGGACCCAGGCGGTGATCCTGGCCAATCGGGTCCATTTCGACGGCGACAACTGACCGCGGAAAATAGGAAATCCCGCTCTTAACTTCGCATATTTCCCGCACATTTCGACATTTTGATGCCGATGTTGGAAATCATGTTGCGCGCCCCATCCCTATCGTCCCCTGTTCCCGACTAGCATGGAACAGGGGCTGTAGGACAGGCAGGGACAGGTCAGAAGCTGGCCTTCAGCCCGTCGATCACGAACTGCGCCGCGAGCGCGGCGAGCAGCACGCCGAGCAGGCGGGTAATCACCGCCTCGATCTTGGTGCCCAGGATCGCCATCAACGGCCCGGCCGCCAGCAAGGCGCCCAGCATCAGTACCAAAGTCACCGCCACCGCGACCAGCACGACCAGCCGGTCGACCATGCCGTCGGCGCGCGACATCAGCAGCATGACGGTCGCGATCGAGCCCGGCCCGGCGATCATCGGCATCGCCATCGGAAAGACGGAGACATCCTCCACCTCCGGCGTCTCGGCGATCTTCTGCGCCCGATCCTCGCGCCGCTGGGTGCGCTTTTCGAACACCATGTCCATCGCAATCATGAACAGCATGATGCCGCCGGCAATGCGGAAACTGTCCAGTTCGATGCCGAGCACGCCGAGCAGCTGCTTACCCCACAGGGCGAAGACCAGCAGGATGGCGGCGGCAATGCCGACCGCGCGGATCGCCATCGACCGGCGCTGGGCAATGCTCGCCCCGCTGGTCAGGCTGGCATAGATGGGCGCGCAGCCCGGCGGATCGATCACCACGAACAGGGTGACGAAAGCGGATATGAACAATTCCATCATGACGGCGCCCCCACCTTGTCGTCGATCACCACATCATAGCCGGTCCCGTTCCACATGCGGACGGTGACCCGGCGGCTGCCGTCGGTCGCGACATCGGCAGACCAGATCAGGCTGTCATCCTGCGGCACCGGCGGCGCCTCCCCCTTTGCCGGGGGTGGACCTTCGGGCCGCGCGCCGCGCTTGCAGGTCGCAACCTTGCCGGTCAGAAATTCCGGCGCCTCCCGTTCGGTAGCCAGACGATCGCCATGATCGAGGATCCACTGCCAGCGGCCCTTCTTGTCGCGCCGCCACAGGGTGGTGAAATAGCCGACCGATCCGTCCGGCCGTTTCCAGTTACCGGTGCTGGCGGCGAGCAGGCCGTCGCAGGAGACATAGACGATCGAGGGCGACCAGCTGACCGAGGCCGGCGGGTCCGCCTGCTTCTTCAGCCAGTCCTTCGCCGCCACCCGCTGCGGCACGAACATCACGGCGTCATCCGCCGCCGTCTCGCGAAAGGCGGTCCATTGTCCCTTTTGCTGGGCAAGCCGGTTGAAGGCGATTTCGGCCGCGATCACCGAGCTGGGATCGGGCTGGTAACGCATCGGCGGCTTGGCCGCGACCAGCATCACCAGGCTGAGGGCGAGGAGCGCGCCGCGCCCCTTCACAGCCCCTCCGGCTTGGCGAGGCCCGCGCGCGCATGGGCCGCGACCAGCGTGTTGCGCAGCAGCACCGCGATCGTCATCGGGCCGACGCCGCCGGGGACCGGGGTGATGGCGCGGACATGGGACAGCGCTTCGGCCGTGGCGACATCGCCGACGATCCGGCCCTTGCCATCTTCGGTATCGACCACGCGGTTGATGCCGACGTCGATCACCGTCGCGCCCGGCTTGATCCATTCGCCCTTCACCATTTCGGCGCGGCCGACGGCCGCGACCACGATGTCGGCGCGGTGGACGATGCTGGCGATGTCGCGGGTGCGGCTATGGGCGATGGTGACGGTGCAATTTTCCGCGAGCAGCAGCGCCGCCATCGGTTTGCCGACGATGTTCGAGCGACCGACCACGACCGCCTCCATGCCCGACAGGTCGCCCAGTTCATCCTTCAGCAGCATGATGCAGCCGAGCGGCGTGCAGGGCACCAGCGCATCCTGTCCGGTGGCCAGACGCCCCGTGTTGACGACATGGAAGCCATCGACATCCTTGGCCGGGTCGATCGCGGCGATCACCGCCGCTTCATCGATATGCCTGGGCAGCGGCAGCTGGACCAGGATGCCGTCGACGCGGTCGTCATGGTTCAGTTCCTCGATCAGGTCGAGCAGGTCATCCTCGCCGATGCTGTCGGGGCGCTTGAACTCGAAGCTTTCCATGCCGGCGGCGACCGTCATCTTGCCCTTGTTGCGGACATAGACGCTGCTCGCGGGATCTTCGCCCACCAGCACCACGGCCAGGCCCGGCTTGCGGCCCGTCTGTTCCACGAAGGCGGCGACGCCATCGGCCACCTTGTCCCGCAGTCCGGCCGCAAAAGCCTTGCCGTCGATAATCTTGCCGATCGTCATGTCGCGTCTATCCATGTCTCGATGATGGCGGTCAGCCGGTCCAACGCCTGCGCCCCGCCCTGTATCCGCAATCGCTTTAGCCGGTTGGTATCACCCGATTCCAGCAAAATCGCCCCCCTGGGCCAATCCAGCCGCTTGGCCAGCAGCGCGATCAGCGCCGCATTGGCCTTTCCCTTTTCCGGCACGGCGCGCACGCGGGCGGACAGCCAGTGCGCGCCATATTCGTCGGTCCAGCGCCCGCCGACATCCTCGCGCGTGGCGCCGGGCGTCAGGCGGACCGCCAGAATGAGGTCATCCCCGTCCCGGCGCCAGCCGGTCAGAGACTGTTTGAGAAAGCCGGTACCAGCCCGCTCCCCCGCCCAACCACCCGACAGGATGACACTGGATCGGGTGGTTGGGCGGGGGAGCGGGCTGGTACCGCGCTGAAAAATCGCTCTTTCGCGATTTTTCAAACAGCCGGTCACATCAGGCTGGAGAAGAGCGGCGGCAGGATCGCCTGGCGGATGATGAGAATGCCCAGCAGGACAACCATCGGCGTCAGGTCGAGCGCGCCGAGGTCGGGCATGACCCGGCGGATCGGATTATAGATGGGCGCCGTCATCCGATCGAGCGCGACCATCACGGTGCGCACGAAATCGCTGCCCATGTTGACGACGTTGAAGGCGATCAGCCAGCTCATGACGGCCTGGATGATGATGATCCACCACAGCACGTCGAGCAGGATGACGATGGTCTGATAGAGGGCGTAGGCCATGCGGTCTCCGAAAGAGCGGTTGGCGCTCGCTCTAGCCGAGGCATGGGGCCGGCCACAAGTCGCGACAGTCCCTTATTCCACCAAAGGACGCCATAGTTCTGCAAAAGCCGGTTCGGCAGGAAGGGGTAGCGGGACCAGCCCGTCGCGCTATAGCTGGGTCATGGATTTTCGTGACGCCTCCCCCGCCGATGCCCCGCTGATCGCCGCCATGCATGTGGAAAGCTGGCGCATCGCCTATGCCCATATCATGGACCCGGCCTATCTGGCGGGCGGGATCGAGGCCGAGCGGCTGGCCACCTGGACGCAGCGGCTCGAACATCCGGCGCCGGGACAGCGCATCATCATCGCCGAGCGGGACGGGCAGCCGATGGGCTTCACCTGCATCATCGGCGGGGCCGATGATCGCTGGGGCACGCTGGTCGACAATCTCCACGCCCTGCCCGCCGCGCGCGGCACGGGCCTTGGCACGGCATTGCTGGCGCGCGGGGCGCAATGGGCGATCGAGGGCTGGCCCCAGACCGGCCTGTTCCTGTGGTGCTACAGCGACAATTTGGCCGCGCGCGGCTTCTACGCCTCGCGCGGCGGGATCGAGGTCGAGGATTGGGACAAGCCCGGCCCGGACGGCCGGACCCTGCCGGAAAAGCGCATATATTGGGCTGATCCGGCAATCCTGCTCCGGTAAATCGGCGCTTATTTGCGGATCAGCGTGCCCGCACCGCGATCGGTGAAGATTTCCAGCAGCATGGCGTGCGGCACCCGGCCATCCAGGATGACGGCGGCATCGACGCCGCTCTCGACCGCCTTGACGCAGGTTTCCAGCTTCGGGATCATGCCGCCGGTGATGGTGCCGTCGACCTGCAGCGCATGGATCGCCGCCGGATCGAGATCGGTCAGCAATTCCTTGTCCTTGTTGAGCACGCCCGGCACGTCGGTCAGCAGGAAGAAGCGCGACGCCTGAAGCTCGGCGGCGATCGCCCCAGCCATGGTGTCGGCATTGACATTATAGGTATGGCCATCGGCGCCGATGCCCACGGGCGCGACCACCGGAATGATGCCGTCCTGGGTCAGCGTGTCGAGGATGCGACGATCGACCGAGACCGGGTCGCCGACAAAGCCCAGATCGACATGGCGCTCGATGCCCGAATTGGGATCGGGCGCGCGGCTGTGGCCGACCTTCTCGCACAGGACGAGGCCGCCATCCTTGCCCGAGATGCCGACCGCGCGGCCGCCCGCGCCGCTGATCCAGCCGACGATTTCCTTGTTGATGGAGCCGGCCAACACCATTTCGGCGATCTGGGCGGTTTCCTTGTCGGTGACGCGCAGGCCGTTCACGAACTGCGATTCGACGCCCAGCTTCTTGAGCATCGCGCCGATCTGCGGCCCGCCACCATGGACGACGACGACATTGATGCCGACCGCCTTCATCAGGACGACGTCCTCGGCGAAGTCGCGTGCAGCCTCCGGATCGCCCATGGCGTGGCCGCCATATTTCACGACGAAGGTCTTGCCCGCATAGCGCTGCATATAGGGCAGCGCCTCGACAAGGGTTTCGGCCTTCGCGAGGAGCGCGGGATCGGGGGCGTAGTTGCTGGTCATGCGCGCGCGCATAAGCCCATATGCGCGCTACGGCAAGTTATCGATCGAGGCGACGGCCCAATGCGACGGCCGCAGAGATGAGAGGCGGCACCAGGATGATCGACAGCAGCACCTTGGTAATCATCTGCCCGACCATCAGGTCCATGATCGGCCGCTCGCCATAGAAGGAGATGGTGATGAACAGCAGGGTGTCGACGATCTGCGACACGACGCTGGCCACCATACCGCGCAGCCAGACCAGACGGCCCTCTCCCCCGGCCAGGCGCGAAAAGATGAAGACGTTGAGCGTCTGCGACGTGCCATAGGAAATGAGGCCCGCCAGCATCATGCGCGACCCCTGTCCCACGACGATCGGGAAGGCATCGACGGCAGGCGGATACATGCCCGGATCATGCGGCAGGGCGATGACGATATGGATCAGCGCGGCCGACACCAGCAGCGGCACGAAGCCCAGGCGCACCAGCGCGGTCGCGGTCTTTTGCCCGTGCAGTTCCGACACAGCGCTGGAAATGATGACCAGCAGCAGAAAGGCGAAGATGCCGGCCTCCACCGCGAGCGGCCCCAGGGCGACCTGTTTCACCCCCAGCACGCCGGCCATGCAGACCATGCCGCCATAAAGGATGGAAAAGACGAAGAGGGAGCGGGTCAGCGGCGCGGGCGATGAAGTCATCGCCAGCCCTTACCGGGATTCGGCCTGCGGGGGAAGATGGCGCGGCACGCTCTGCCCCGTCCCCTTTCAGGCCAGCATGGTGCGCAGCAGCGCGCGCAGTTGAGCGGGCTTTACCGGCTTGTTGAGCAGGGGGATGTTGGCGGCGGCGAGCTGGGTCTTGAGCGGTTCGCCGCGATCGGCCGAGATCATGACGGCGGGTACGCGGACGCCGAAATGATCGTGCAGGCGGGTGATGACCGTGTCGCCGGTTTCTCCGTCCTTGAGATGATAGTCGACCAGGATGATGTCGGGCCGGCGGCCATCGGCGAACAGCGCGGCCGCCTGGTCATAGCCGTCGGCGGTGACGACGCTGCACCCCCAGCCGGTGAGCAGGGTGCGCATGCCCGACTGGATCTGCTTTTCATTGTCGACCACCAGCACCGACAGGTCGCGCATCGACCGGTCGCGGGTCGGCTGGCCGGTATCGCCATCCTCCTCGCGCTGGGGCTGGCCGATGGGGAGGGCGATGGCGAAGGTCGCCCCATGCCCCGGCTGCGAGCGCAGGCTGATGGGATGGCCGAGCATGTCGCTGGCCCGCTTGACGATGGCGAGGCCCAGCCCCTTGCCCTGGCTGCGGGTGTCGAGCCGGCGAAATTCCTCGAAGATCAGCGCCTGCTGCTCGGGCGCGATGCCGGGGCCGCTGTCGGTCACGCTGATTTCCACCCGGTCGTCATGCTGGATACAGGCGACCGAAACCGTGCCGCGCGGCGTGTAGCGGATGGCGTTGGAGATGAAATTCTGGAGGATGCGGCGCAGCAGGCGCAGGTCGGTTTCGACCCAGAGCGGCTGCGCCTCGATCTTGAAGGCAAGGCCGGCCGATCGGGCCATGGGGGCGAATTCGACATTCAGCGTCTGGAGCAGCCGGTCGATACGGAACGGGCCGATTTCCGGCTGGATCGCACCGGCATCCAGGCGCGAGATTTCCAGCAGCGCCTCCAGCAGATCCTCGACCGAGTCGAGCGCGGTCGAGGTCTGGTTGACCAGCGCGCGGGTCGGCAGCGCCAGCCGCCGGTCGCCCAGCGCCGCGACGAACAGCCGCGCGGCATTAAGCGGCTGGAGCAGATCATGGCTGGCGGCGGCGAGGAAGCGGGTCTTGGACAGGTTCGCCTTTTCCGCGACGATCTTGGCATCGATCAGCGCCGCCTCGATCGCGCGGCGCTCGGCCACTTCCCCTTCCAGCTTGCGGTTGAGGTCGACCAGTTCGCCGGTGCGTTCCGACACGCGCCGTTCCAGCGTCTCGGCGGTTTCCTGCAGGCTGGCCTGGGCGCGGAGCATGTCGGTGACGTCGGTGAAGCCGAACACCTGGCCGCCATCGGCCATGGCGTTGCTGCGCAATTCGAAATGCCGTTCCCCGGCGGTGCAGAGGCAGACCATCGCCTGCTGGTCCGCGCCGCCGCCGCGCCAGTCGAGACAGCCCTGATCATCCATCGCCAGCGTCTCGCGGCACCAGCGCTTCAATTCGGCATGGCTGCCAAGCGCGCCAGCGAAATTTTCCGGCAAGGCGAGCAGCCGGCGCAGCGCGTCGTTCCAGGCGGCCAGTTGCCCACTGCCGTCGAACACGCAGACCCCCTCCGACAGATTGTCGAGCGTCGATTGCAGCACGACGTTGCGTTCGGCCAGTTCACGGGCACGGGCGCGGGCATCCTCCGCCTTCGCCTCGGTAATGTCGGTATAGATGCCGACGATGCCGCCTTCGCTGGTGCGCAGTTCGTTGATCTGTATCCAACGACCATCGGCCAGCCGCTGCACCTGGCCACCATCGGCGATGCCATGCTTGGCCAGGCGATCCGACACCCAGCGATCGGGCGCGACCTGTGCCCCGGCCGGCCCCTGGCTGTGGGCAGCGATGCGGGCGATGTCGTGGAAGGTCAGATTCTGATCCAGCCGCTCGGCGACCTGCGGCCAGAAGCCGAGATAGGCTTCATTGTAGAGGATCAGCCGGTCTTCGGCATCGAACAGGACGAAGCCTTCGTTGATCGATTCGATCGCATCGCGCAGGCGCACCTGCGCGGCGTCCGCATCGGCATGGGCCTCGGCCAGATCGGCATTCGCCTTGGCGAGGCGGCCCAGCGCATCCTCCAGCTGGAGCGTCCGGTCGCGCACCTTGGCTTCGAGCGAGATGGCGGTTTCGAACATCGAGAAGGCGTTGGCCGACATGTCGGTCGAGCGTTCCACCCGATCCATCAGCGCGCCGTTGATCTTGCGCAGCTTGCGCACCTCCTCGCGCAGGGCATCCAGCTCCGCGTCGGTTTCAAGGGCGGTGCGCAGCTCGCTCATCGGCCGATCGCCAATCCGCTGAAGGTCTGGTTGACGTGCAACGCATGATATTGCTCGCCATAGGTGTTGAAGCCGATCACCCGGTTGCCGGCATAGAGGGCGGAAACATCGCGCGAAATCTGGCGCTGCTCCGCATCGATGCGGTTGAGCACGCAGTCGAAGGCGATGATCCGGTCCACCTCGCCCACGCGGGCGTGCAGGTCGGAAAAGAGCTGGCGCATGCCGGCGATCCGATCCACCGGCTCACCGATGTTGAGGACGATCCCCTCGTCGATCGCGCAATAGAAGGTCAGGCTGCCATCGGCATTGGCGCTCTGGATCGAGCGGACATGATATTCGCCGCCGGCCCGGACCATCGGCGGATGCGCCGCGAAAAATTCCATGCCCAGCTCCTCGCCGGCATGGCCGGCCAGGCGCAGATATTCGGCCGCGGCCGGCTCTGCATTGATCTCGGTCACGATGCGTTCGTGCGGGATCGCGCCGGTAATCACCATCTTGGCCGCGCCAGGCTGATAATGCTGCGCCTTGAAGACGTGCATCGGCCGGGTCGAGGAGAGGATCGCCACCACGGCGGCGCGGGCATGAAAGCGGCCGCCATCGAAGATCGCGGTCTGCCGGAAGGCAAGATCGTCGCCGGACGATCCGCCGATCAGCGGAATGTCGCCCAGCGCATCCTGGATCGTCATGGTCAGCAGCTCCTCCCGATGCGAGAGGCCATCGACCAGGAACAGCGCGACATGATTGACCAGCCCGCCCAGCCGGCGGCTGTCCCGTTCCGCCTGCGCCGCCAGCGCCCGCACGACTTCGCGCGCGGCGACCGGATCGAAATTGTCGATGTCGTCGAAGCAATGGGAGGTCATGCAGAAATCGGCCGCAGGAAAGCCGATCACGGTCAGGCTGTCATGATCATAGCCCGCATCGGTCAGTTCGCCCGAGCTGGTGCAGCCGATCACGGTGGTGCATTCGCTATGCAGGTTGATCGCCCGCGCCAGGCTGTCCCGGTCATAATGCTGGGAACAGAAGATCACGGCGCCGGCCAGCGGCTCCGTGCCGAGTTGATCCACCAGATCCGCCATCGCCTCGAACGGATCGTCGGCATGGGAGGACGCAAACCCTATCCCTGCCCTTACCCCTGCGCCTGTCGCCATTGTCTCTCCCCCTCGCCCATTTTCTTATGCTTTGGGGCATTATCATGTAGCGGGTTCCGCTGGCCTGTCACGCGAAACAAGCCGGCTTCTGGCGCCGTGGATCAGGTGGAAGACCAGCAATGCGACGAATGGCATGGCAAGCCCCAGCAGCAGCGTCGCGGACAGGCGCGGCCAGTGCTTTTCCACGGCCTTGAGCGGATAGGAGAGCAGGCCCAGCGCATAATAGCTGACGGCCGCCGTCGACAGCCCTTCGACCAGTTGCTGAAGCTGGAGCTGCATCCGCGCGCTGCGGTCCATCGAGGCGAGCAGGCGGCCATTCTGGTTCTCGATATGGGTTTCGATCCGGGTGCGCAGCAGGGCAGTGAACTGCGCCGCGCGGCCGTTGAGCAGCGCCAGCCGATCGGTCAGCGCCGCGCAGGTGCGCACGGCGGGCCAGAGCCGCCTTTCGGTGAAGTCGGCGAGCGAGCGATGGCCGGCGATCGGCACGACATCCAGTTCGGCAAGGCGACTGGCGACGATCCGGCCATAGGCGGCGGTCGCGCTCATCCGATAGGCGCAGCCGCTGTCGATCGACAATATGTCGGCGGACAACTGGATCAGTCGCCCCAGCAGCACATCGTCGCGCACCTCGCCGGCGGCCAGCGCCCGGCCGACCTGCTCCAGCGCCTGTTCCAGCCAGTCGAGATCGGCCCAGGCCGTGCGCGCGGGCGGCAGGCCAAGCAGCGCCAGATTGCGATAATTGCCCAGTTCCTGCAGCCGCTGGACGCAGCGGGCAAGATCGCCGGGCAGCAGGCCGTTGGCGGCCACCACCATCCGGCCATAGCCATCATCATGGATGCGGAAATCGGTCCAGATGCGCGCGCCGCCACCGACATGACAGGTGACGAGCTGGCCCGCCGGGAACCCGGCACTGGCCACCAGCTCCGCGGCGGCGCCCTCATCCGCGACTATCGCCAGCCGCACGGCGCGGATCACCGCACCCGGCAGATATTCGGCCCAGGCGATCGCGGCACGGGCGTCGGCCGCGTCGGGAAAATCCCAGCCGACCGGATCGCTGCCGCCGCGCACCAGGGTGACCGTGCTGGCCTCGCTATGCTGTTCCCAGTGAAGATGGATGTCGGCGCCCAGCCGGGTCTCGCGATGGCGGCTGTCATGCCCCGGACGCAGATCGCCCGGCATGGCCGGCAAGGCCGCCAGTTCCGCCGTGCGCGCGTCCGCATCGAGCAGGCGGACAAGCTGGATCATCCGTGCCGGGACCGTCAGCGCGGGCTCGCGGCGCAACTGCATCTCGCCCACCACCTGCGGACGCAGCGCATGTTCGGTGAAGCGCCGCTCAGCCACCACGCGCCGGCTCTCCAGCGGCTTCCAGCAGATCCGCCTCCGCATCGGTGAAGACGCGCAAGCGGACGATGAAGCGCTGCCCGTCCGGGCTTTCGAGCGACATGCCGGCGCCCCGCCCCGGCACCACGTCGATCGTCACCTGGGTATGGCGCCAATATTCGAACTGGGCCGCGCCGATCCACACCGGCACATCACCCGCGACATGGCCCAGCAGCACATCCTGCGGGCCGACCCGGAATTCGCCGCGCGGGAAGCACATCGGCGCCGAACCGTCGCAGCAGCCGCCCGACTGGTGGAACATCAGCGGGCCATGCTGGTCGGTCAGGCGCGCGATCAGCGCGTCGGCCGCTGGCGTGGCGAGAATGCGGGCAGGACAATCGGCCATCGATCCGATCCTTCAGAACCAAAACTGGCAGAACCAAAGCTGGCGGGCATCCGGGGGAGGATGCCCGCCAAAGGTGCGGAGCGCCAAGAAAGGAGAGAGAAGGGGCGCTCCACTGTGGATCCGTCAGAAGAAGCCCAGCGCCTTGGGGCTATAGCTGACCAGCAGATTCTTGGTCTGCTGATAATGGTCGAGCATCATCTTGTGATTTTCGCGGCCGATGCCCGACTGCTTGTAGCCGCCAAAGGCCGCATGGGCCGGATAGGCGTGGTAGCAATTGGTCCAGACGCGACCGGCCTGGATGCCCCGGCCCATGCGATAGGCACGGGCGCCGTCGCGGGTCCACACGCCTGCGCCCAGGCCGTAGAGCGTGTCATTGGCGATGGCGAGCGCCTCCGCCTCGTCCTTGAAGGTGGTGACGGCCAGCACCGGGCCGAAAATCTCCTCCTGGAAAATGCGCATCCTGTTATGGCCCTTGAGCACGGTGGGCGTCACATAGAAGCCATCGGCCAGTTCGCCGTCATGGGTGGCGCGATCGCCGCCGGTCAGCACTTCCGCGCCCTCCTCCTTGCCGATCGCGATGTAGGAGAGGATCTTTTCGAGCTGGTCGTTCGACGCCTGGGCGCCGATCATCGTCGAAGGATCGAGCGGGCTGCCCTGCTTGATCGCCTTTACCCGCGCGATCGCCCGTTCGATGAACTTTTCGTAGATCGATTCCTGGATCAGCGCGCGACTAGGGCAGGTGCAGACCTCGCCCTGGTTGAGCGCGAACATGGCGAAGCCTTCGAGGCATTTGTCGAAATAATCATCGTCCGCATCCATCACATCCTCGAAGAAGATGTTGGGCGACTTGCCGCCCAGTTCCAGCGTGACGGGGATCAGGTTTTCCGACGCATATTGCATGATCAGGCGGCCGGTCGTGGTCTCGCCGGTGAAGGCGATCTTGCTGATCCGCTTGTTCGACGCCAGCGGCTTGCCCGCTTCCACGCCGAAGCCGTTGACGATGTTGAGCACGCCCGGCGGCAGCAGGTCGCCGATGATCTCCGCCAGCACCAGCACCGACATCGGCGTCTGCTCGGCAGGCTTGAGCACGATGCAGTTGCCGGCGGCCAGCGCGGGCGCCAGCTTCCACACCGCCATCAGGATCGGGAAGTTCCAGGGGATGATCTGGCCGACGACACCCAGCGGCTCGTGGAAATGATAGGCGATGGTGTCATGGTCGATCTCGCTGATCGATCCTTCCTGGGCGCGGGCGCAGCCGGCGAAATAGCGGAAATGATCGATGGCGAGGGGAATGTCGGCATGGGTGGTCTCGCGGATCGGCTTGCCATTGTCGATCGTCTCGGCCAGCGCGATGAGGTCGAGATTGGCCTCCATGCGATCGGCCATCTTGAGCAGGATGTTCGACCGCTCGGTCGATGACATCTTGCCCCAGGCATCCTTGGCGGCATGGGCGGCGTCGAGCGCGGCCTCGATATCCTCCGCCGTGCCGCGCGCGACCTGACACACGACCTGGCCGGTGACCGGCGAGATATTGTCGAAATACTGGCCCTTGGCCGGTGCCGTCCACTGCCCGCCGATATAATTGTCGTAGCGGTCGCGGATCAGGGTCTGGCCGGCGAATTTATCCAGCGCCTGTTGCAGCATCATCTTGTCTCCTGGGTCGATTTTGTGATCGTCTTTCAGCCTTCAGAAGATGGCAAAGCAGGCCGCCGGTGCAATTGGACCTTCGGTCGGATCGCCCCGTCTGCGGGACGAGGCGGGCATGAGACGCGACCTGTGCCGCCCACTCGACAGCGACCCGACGGGCTGCTCTATCTGGCAAGCCCCTTCCCTGCCCGGAGAGATTTCCCCCATGTTCCAAGTTTCCCACCTGGTCATCGTCGGTGGCGGGTTCAGCGGCACGCTGCTGGCGATCAACCTGCTGCGCTACGGGACGATGCGGGTGACATTGGTCGAGCGGCGGCCCGAACGGCTGGGCAAGGGTGTCGCGTTCGGCAGCGCCCTGCCCGATCATATCCTCAACGTCCGCGCCGGCAACATGAGCGCCTTTCCCGACCAGCCGGGCCATTTCGCGCAATGGCTGGCGGAGACGAGTGGCGGATCGGACGCCAGCTTCGCGACGCGGGCGACCTATGGCCGCTATCTTTCCGCGCTGCTAGACAAGACCCGCGCCGAGGCGGGCGACCGGCTGGACGTGATCGATGATGCGGCGGTCGATATCCGCATGACCGGCGATGGCTGTGTCGTCGAACTGGCGTCGGGTCAGATGCTGGCGGCCGATGCGGTGGCTCTGGCGCCGGGCAATCTGCCGCCGCATGACCTGCCGCCATTCCGGGACAAGGCGCCCCCGCTCTATGTGTCCGAACCCTGGGGCGCGGACATTGCCGAGGGGCTGACGCCGAGCGACAAGATACTGCTATTGGGCACGGGCCTGACCGCGGTGGATTGCGCGCAGACGCTGGACAGCGCGGGCTTTCGCGGATCGATCCTGGCGCTGTCGCGGCGCGGGCTGGTGCCGCACAGCCATGCGCCGGCCGCGCCCTTCCCCGCCCTGCGCGAACGGCCCGCCGCCCATTGCGCCGGGCTGGTCCGCACCATCCGCCAGCGGGCCGATGCGGTCGGCTGGCGCCGCGCGGTCGATGAGCTGCGCCCCTTCACCCAGGATATATGGCGGGCGGCCTCCCCGGTCGAACGAGCGCGCTTCCTGCGCCATGCCCGGCCCTATTGGGACGTGCATCGCCACCGCATCGCGCCGCAGGTGGCTGAACGGATCGCCGCGATGCAGGCGAGCAGGCGGCTGCGGATCGCGGCGGGCCGGATCATCGGCGCGCAGGACGCCGACCAGGGGCTGATCGTGCAATGGCGGCCGCGCGGCGGCGAACAGGTGCAGGATATCCGGGTGGCGCGGGTGGTCAATTGCACCGGCCCGCTGGCCGACCTTGGCCGGGCCGATGATGTGCTGCTGCGCCGGCTGGCGGATCGCGGCGCGATCCGGCCCGATGCGCTGGCGATCGGCATCGACACCAACCGGCAGGGCCATGCCATCGCACGCGACGGCAGCGCGCAAGAGCGGCTGCTGGTGGTCGGGCCGATGACGCGCGGCGCCCATTGGGAGATCGTCGCCGTGCCCGATATCCGCCGCCATAGCTGGGACATGGCGCGCGCGCTGACCGGCGCGCAATGGGTGGAGGCGGAAGGGCTTTAGAGCAAATTCCGATCCGACTGCGTCAGATCGGTTGCTCTAAGTTTTTGGTTTAACGCGTTTTCCGAGTCATCAGGTAATTCCACCTGATTAGAAAACGCTCTAAACCGGCAGCTCAACCTGCGCGCGCAGCCCGCCATCGGGAGTGCGCGCCAGCAGCACTCGCCCCTGATGCGCCTGCGCCGCCGACTGGACGATCGACAGCCCCAGACCCACGCCGCCGGTGCTGCGGTTGCGGGAGGGTTCGCCGCGATAGAAGGGCTCGAAGGCGCGGGCGATATCAGCCTCTTCCATGCCCGGCCCGTCATCCTCGATCGTGACGATCGCCCGCCCCTCGTCGCGCATCACCCGCACCCGCGCGCGGTCGCCATATTTGATCGCATTGTCGATCAGGTTGGTGAACAGCCGCTTGAGCAGGATCATGTCACCCGCGATGATGACAGGCTCCGCGCCCGTCAGGGTCACGTCGCGGCCCATATCGGCGAAATCGTCGACCAGCCCCTCGACCAGCAGGCCAAGGTCGAGCGGCTCCTTGAGGCGGGGGCGGTTTTCATTGTCGACGAAATCCAGCGTCGTGCCGATCAGCGCCTCCATCTGGCGGATTTCCTCCTCGGCCGCGATCCGCACCGGCGCGGGCGCGGCGGTGAGGTGGAAATGGAGGCGCGACAGCGGCGTGCGCAGATCATGGGCGATCGCCCCGACGACCGAGGTGCGTTCGCGTACATAGCGGGCGATGCGTGCCTGCATCTCGTTGATCGATTGCGCCGCCAGCCGGATCTCGCTCGGCCCGTCGAGCGGGATCGGCTGCTCCTCCTGCCCTGCCCCCATCCGCTCGGCCGAGGCGGCGAAGGCGCGGATCGGGCGGGTCAGCCGCGCGCTGAACCAGAGGCTGAGCGGCACCACCAGCAGGATGCCGACGAGGAAGGCATATTGGCCGAGCAGCCGCCAGAGCGACCGCCCGCCCCGCGCTTCCCGCGTGATCATCCGCCACTGACCGTCGGGCTGGCGGATCGCGGCGGTGAAGGTGCCCAGGATGAAGGGATCGGCGACGCCATCGGGGCCATAAAGCTGCATCTCCGCCACGAACTGGCCGATCCGCTCGCGATCGCCGGGGTCGAGGCGAATGCGCACATCGGCCGCCGACAGGCTGAGGCGTCGCGCCAGCAGCGCGGCGATCAGCCGATCGGCCGGGTCGGTCGATGCCGGCGGCGCGGCGGCCTGCCGCACCTCATGCACCACCGGCTCGTCGCGCAGCAGGGGCTGGCCATGGACGATGCGGGCAATCTCATAGACCGACAGCGGCACCCGTTCGGGCGGGATGAAATAGAGCAGCAAAGTGAGGCTGAAGGCGGTCAGCGTCAGGATCACGACCAGGGCCAGCGCCAGCAGATGGGCGTGGATCGAATTGGCCCAGCGCAGGAAGCCCGCCTTCATCCGCGCTGCACCGGCGCCTGGAAGATATAGCCTTCGGACCGGACGGTGTGGATCAGTTCACCGCGCGCGCGGGTGCCAAGCTTGCGGCGCAAGCGGCTGACCTGGGTGTCGATCGCCCGGTCGAACACATCGGCATCCTCGCCCCGCGCCAGTTCGACCAGCGCGTCGCGGTTCAATATCTGCTGGGGATGCTCGATGAAGGCGAGCAGCAGGGCGAACTCCCCCTCCGACAGGCTGATGATGATGCCGGCGGGATCGCGCAGCACCCGGCGCACCGGATCGAGCTGCCACCCTTCGAAATGATAATGGGCCAGCACCGGCTGGCGGGTGTCGGCGATCGGGCGACGGCGGCGCTGCAGCGCACGGATGCGGGCGAGCAGTTCGCGCGGCGACAGCGGCTTTGGCAGATAATCGTCGGCGCCCATCTCCAGGCCGGTGATCCGATCCCCCTCCGTCCCCAGCGCCGACACCATGATGATGCCGGCATCCTGCTGTCCCGCGAGCGAACGGGCGATCGTCAGCCCGTCCTCGCCCGGCATCATGACGTCGAGGACGATGATATCGACCGGCTGATGGGCGAGGATGGCGCGCATCGCCGGGCCATCGGCCGCTTCGCTGACGACATAGCCTTCCTGCATCAGGAAGGCACGGACCAGCGCGCGCAGCGACGGATCGTCATCGACGATCAGGATATGCGTGTCGCCCGGCGCGCTGTCGCCTGTCAGCTTCGCTGTCACCCTCATCCCTCCTCTTCCCATTCCGCCCCTTCTAGCCGCCGGCCCGCGCCGGATTTTGTCAGGCCCGACACAAAGGGCGGAATAAGCGCCTGCATTCTGCGCCGATTTTGTCGGCGCTGACAAATTAATCCGCCGCCCCCCTGCTAGAAGGATCGCACAAGAGGACCGGAGCAACCGGGCCGGCAGGGAAGAGGAGTGGGCCGCATGGCGGCAAGCCATCATCATGTCCGTCACTGGAGCCGTCGATCGGCGCTGGGCCTGATCGCCTGCGTGCCGCTGGGGATTGCGAGCATCGCCAATGCCGCCGAATGCGTCGATCCGGCCAGCCTTTCGGCCGCGCAGAAGAGCATGCGCAAGTCGCTGGGCTTTCGCACGTCGAGCGATGCGACCAAGCGCTGCGGCCTGTGCGCCTTCTTCACCGCCGCCCAGCCCGGTTGCGGCAAATGCGCGCTGCTGAGCGGCGGCATCGTGCCGGCCGAGGGCCTGTGCGACAGCTGGGCGAAGAAGAGCTGATGGCGACCCCCGCCCGCCAATATGTCTGGGACTTGCCCATCCGCCTGTTTCACTGGTCGCTGGTCGGGCTGATCGGCTTTTCCTGGTGGAGCGCGGAAACCTATCACATGGACTGGCATCGCCTGTCGGGTCAGGCCGTGCTGTTCCTGATTGTCTTTCGCCTGATCTGGGGCCTGATCGGGTCGGGGCCGGCGCGCTTTGCCCAGTTCCTGCGCGGGCCGCGCGCGATCTTCGCCCATCTGACCGGCCGTGCGCCCGCGGCGCCGGGCCATAATCCGCTGGGCGGCTGGAGCGTGGTGGCGATGCTGCTGGCGCTGTCGGTGCAGGTCGGCACAGGCCTGTTCGCGGTCGATATCGACGGCATCGAATCCGGGCCGCTGTCGCATCTGGTCGATTTCGATCAGGGCCGGCTCGCCTCCGACATGCACGGCATCAGCTTCACCATCCTGCAGATGCTGATCGGCCTGCATGTTCTGGCGGTGCTGTTCTACCTGCTGGTGCGGCGGCGCAACCTGATCGGACCGATGGTCAGCGGCCGGGCGAAAGTGAGCGGCGAGCCGGTGGCGGTGCGGCGCGCTTCGCCTGTCGCCTTCGCCGTCGCCATCCTGCTGGCGGGCAGCCTCGCCTGGTGGGTCTTTGCCGATCCGATGCTGTGACAGACATGAAAGGGACGAGGATGAGGATGCACGATACAGCCCGGATGAAGCGGCCGATCGCCATGCTGGCACTGCTCTGCGCGGCGCCGCTGGCGGCGGCGCCCGGCGATATCGTCGCCACCCGGATCGCGGGCTTCCGCGAGGTCGGCGCGGCGTTCAAGAATATCAATGACGAGCTGAAATCGCCCACGCCGCAAACCTATGTAATCCAGATTTCGGCGCGGCAGATCCGCGATTATGCGCGCCAGCAGCAGGGCTGGTTCCCGGCCGGCAGCGGCCCGAAACCCGGCGTCAAGACGGCGGCCAAGCCCGAAATCTGGAGCCAGCCGGCCGCATTCAAGGCGGCGCAGGACGGCTTCACCGCGCAGGCCAGCAGCTTCGCCACCGTCGCGGCGAGCGGCGACGTGGCGAAGATACGCGCGGCGGCCAAGACGCTGGGGCAAAGCTGCGGCACCTGCCACCGCAGCTTCCGCGTCGAGGAGAAGCGCTGATGTGGCGCCGGGCGGCCGCGATCCTGTGGCTGGCGCAGCCGGCCGTGCTCTGGGCGCAGGCCGCCGACCTGCCGCCCGAGGCGGCGAGCGGCGAGCCGCTGCCGGCGGGGGTCAGCGTCCGCAAGGTCGGCGAGCAGAGCGTCTATGTCGATGCCCATGGCCGCACCCTATATGGCATGGATATGCGCGCCGTGACCGGCCGGACCGGGCATCAGCCGCTCTGGTGTTCGGGCGATTGCCTGACCCAATGGACGCCGCTGGCCGCGCCCGCCAAGGCGGAGATCGTGCCTGCACCGCCCGAGTTCGGCGGCGATCGCAAGGCGCCCCGGCTGAAGCAGGACGGCCCCGACTGGATCGTGATGCAGGGGCCGAGCGGGCCGCAATGGGTCTATAAGCGGGTCAATCTGGTCTTCATCCATGTCGGCGAACGGCCCGGCACGATCGGGCATGAGGGCGAGGACGCTCTGGTCTGGAACAGCCTGAAATATGTGCCGGCCGCGCCCAAGATCGACGCGCCGGCCGATGTGACGGCGCGGCTGGTGGACGGGCGCTATCTGCTGGTCGATGGCCAGGGCAATTTGCTGGTGACGCATAAGGGCAAGGCCTGTGGCACGGCCTGCGCCGACTGGCGCGTCTTCCCGGCGGGCATGGCGCGACGGGGCATGGGCGCCTGGACCGTACGGCCCGATGGTGACCGCGCCCAATGGGCCTATCGCGACCGGCCGGTCTTCACCATCGAGGGCGACGACCCGGCCGATATTCCGGCCGATGCCGAGCCGCTGATCCCATGACATTTCGCAAGGAGAGGATGATCGTGCAGAATCATCGCAAACTGATCCTGCTGCTGGGCGCGCTGCCGCTCGCGGCGTCGGTTTCGGCATCGGTGTCAGCGCAGGGCGATGCCCCCGCCAAACCCGCATCGCTGCCCGCGCCGCCGGCCAATGGCGAGATGGGCTTCGTCGTCAGCCATTTCGCGCCCGCCATCTATCAGGGCAAGGAGGATTGCCCGCAGGGCCTGGCCGCCACCCTGCGCGAAAATTACCTGCAGACCCAGCCGGCGGGCGAGCGGGCGCGGCTGCTGGAAAAGGCGAACGAGAAAGAACTGACCGCGCGCTGGACCGGCTATGCCTTCGGTCCCGACAATCTCAACATCTGCACCCATCCCGACAAGTTCGACCGGCCGCCCCAGCGCATGGTGCAGGGCAAGGTCGCGCA
The DNA here is from genome assembly GCF_005281675.1 of Sphingobium sp. MP9-4. NCBI lineage: Bacteria > Pseudomonadati > Pseudomonadota > Alphaproteobacteria > Sphingomonadales > Sphingobiaceae > Sphingobium > Sphingobium sp. MP9-4. The sequence goes on from NZ_LUFI01000040.1 coordinate 26,066, forward strand.
GGGGCTGAACCTGGACGATGATGCGGACGGCGCGGCGGCGGGCGACAGCTGCGGCCATGCCAATTTTACCGGGCCAGCAGGCGAGCAAGGTGTCGACAACCAGATGTGGCGGGCAATGGGCTGCGTGCGCACCTGGCGCGGGGTCGACGGCATGGGCGGCGATATCGTCAAGGGCCTGACCCAGTTTCTGGTCAGCGGCGAACATAGCCAAGTGCTGTTGCTGAGCGGCGTCGACAGTCTGGAAAATGATCCCGACGTGACGGTGATCTACGCCAATACCGAGGATCGGGCGGTGGTGGATTCACGCCAGAATTTCATTCCCGGCGCCAGCTACAGCGTCACCGCCAATGCCGCCCATCGCAATATGCTGAAAGGGCGGATCGTCAATGGCGTGCTCACCACCGAGCCGGCCCATATCCGCCTGAAGCAGAATTGGGGGCAAGGGTCGGAGCGCGACATTCGTGGCCGGCGCAACGAATATGATTTCACCAAAGCGCGGCTGCGCTTCACCTTCCAGCCGGACGGATCGATCAAGGGCATCGTCGGCGGCTATCAGCCGATCTGGAATGTGATGGCCAGCGCCTCGGTCGGTGGCGAGGGCGCGGCGACCACGGCGGGCTATGACTGCGCCGCCATGTATGCGGCGTTGAAGGCAATGGCCGATGGCGATCGCGATCCGGCGACCGGCCAGTGCCGCCGCATTTCCAGCGGTATGGAGGCCTGGGCCGTGCCCGCCTTCGTCACCGACCGCCTGCCCCAGGCCAAGGTGGCGCAACGATGAGCGGGCCGTTTCGCCATAGGGCGCGCTGGGCGCTGCTCGCCGGGTTGCTGCTGAGCGCCTGCACGGTCGAGAAGGCGCCGCAGACCGCTGCCGCGCCCGACGCCAGCTTCGCGCCCTTGAAGACGCCGCTGAGCCAGGTGGCGGGGATGCGCCGCCTGACCGAAGCGCAATATCGCAACAGCATCGCCGATATCTTCGGCCCCGACATCAAGGTCGCGGGACGGTTCGAGCCGATCGTGCGGCCCGTGCATGAGCTGATCGCGACCGGCGCCAGCGCATCGACCATCTCACCCGCCGGACTGGAGCAGTTCGATGCGATGGCGCGCAATATCGCCGCGCAGGTCTTCGCGCCGGATCGCCGCGCCCAGTTCATGCCCTGCGTCCCGCGCGATGCGGCCGCGCCCGATGCCGATTGCGCCGCACGGACGCTGATGCCGATCGGCCGCTACCTGTTTCGCCGGCCGATGACGCAGGAGGAGATCGGCGCCTTCGTCATGATGGCCGGCAAGGGCGCTGGCGATGGCCAGGGTTTCTATGACGGGATGCAGCTGGCGCTCGCCGCCATGCTGGTGTCGCCGCAATTCCTCTACATCATCGAGAGCGCGGAGCCCGATCCGGAGGCGCCCGGCAGCCTGCGGCTCGACAACCATGCCCGCGCCGCGCGGCTGAGCTATCTGCTGTGGAACACGACGCCCAATGAGGCGCTGCTGCGCGCGGCCGACGAGGGCAAGCTCACCGATCCGGCCCAGCTTGCGGCGATCGCGCAGAAGATGGTGCGATCACCCCGGCTGGAGGATGGCGTGCGCGCCTTCTTCGCCGACATGCTGCTGTTCGAGAAGTTCGACGAGATGGCCAAGGACCAGATCGTCTATCCCCGCTTCAACCCCGATGTCGCGTCCGCCCTGTCCGAACAGATGCTGCGCATGATCGTCGACCAGTTGGTGACGCGACAGGGCGATTATCGCGACCTGTTCACCACCCGGCGGACCTTCATCAACCGGGCGCTGGGGCCGCTCTATCAGGCCAAGGTATCCAGTATGCAGGGCTGGGTGCCCTATGAATTTGCCGATGGCGACGATCGCGCCGGGCTGCTGGGCCAGGCCGGCTTCCTGGCGCTCTATTCCCATTCGGGGCGCAGTTCGCCCACCCTGCGTGGCCGGGCGATCCGCGAGCTGCTGCTGTGCCAGCCGGTGCCCAACCCGCCGGGCAACGTCAATTTCACCGCCGTGCAGGATGTCGGCAACAAGGCGATGCCGACCGCGCGCATTCGCCTGAACGCCCATAACAGCGATCCGGTCTGTGCCGCCTGCCACAAGATCACCGACCCGCTGGGCCTGCCGCTGGAGCGGTTCGACGGCATCGGCGCCTTCCGCCGGACCGAGAATGACGCGCCGATCGATACCGCCGGCGTGTTCGAGGGCACCGCCTTCCAGGGCAATGTCGGCCTGGGCCAGGCGCTGGCGGCGAGCAAGTCGACCACCGAATGCGTCGCCGGTCGCGCCTTCCAATATGCGACCGGGCGCATGCCCGAAGATGAGGAAGCGACCGCCATGGTGCTGGAACAGGGTTTTGCTGCCGATGGCTATCGCATCCAGGCGCTGTTCCTGCGCGTCGCGACCATGGCCGATGCCTATCGCGTCAGCACCCCAACGCTGGCCAAGCCGCAGGTCGCGATGATGACTAGCCCGCATATCCGCGAAGGAGACCGCCCATGAGCTTCACCCTCGATCGCCGCACTGCGCTGCGCGGCATGGTCAACGGCATGGCCGTGGCCGTCGGCCTGCCGCTGCTCGACATCTTCCTCGACGGCAACGGCACCGCCATGGCGGCGACCGGCGCGCCGATGCCGATCCGCTTCGGCACATGGTTCTGGGGGCTGGGCGTCAATCCGCCGCGCTGGTTCCCCAGCGCCGCCGGCAAGGATTATGAATTGAAGGTCGAGCTGGCCTCGATCGAGGCGCTCAAGCACAAGGTCAATATCCTGGGCGATTTCACCCTGCCGCTCGACGGCAAGCCCAACCTGCCGCACATCAGCGGCGGCATCGGTATCCGCACCGGCATCGCGATCGATTCCGACCGGGGCCTGCCGGGGCCGTCCTTCGACGTGTCGATCGGCGATGTGATCGGCACCCGCACCCGTTTCCGCTCGATCGAGCTGTCGGCGACCGGCGATCCGCGCAATTCGCTGTCCGGGCGCGGCAATGGCAATCTCAACCCGGCGGAAGTGTCGCCCGCAGCCCTTTATACAAGGCTGTTCGGCGCCGGCTTCCATGATCCCAACAGCGCGACCTTCACCCCCGATCCGGCAGTGATGGCGCGGCGCAGCGTCCTGTCCGGCGTGTCCGATCAGCGTCAGGCACTGGAGGCCCGGCTGGGCGCGGCCGACAGGCAGCGGCTCGACCAATATTTCACCTCGCTGCGGCAGCTGGAGAACCAGCTCGACGTGCAACTGACCAAACCGGCGCCGATGCAGGCCTGTATCGTGCCGCCCAAGGTGCCCGACCTGCCGGTCAATGCCGAGATCGAGAATGTCATGCGCAATCACGAGATCATGACCGACCTGCTGGTGATGGCGATGGCCTGCGACAATGTCCGCCTGTTCAACATGAACTTCAACAATGGCGCATCGTCGCTGACGCGGGTGGGCAGTACGATCACCCATCATCAACTGACCCATGAGGAGGTGCTGGACAACCGGCTGGGCTATCAGCCCGAAGTCACCTTCTATGTCGACAAGTGCATGGAGGCCTGGACCTATTTCATCAAGGCGATGGACGCGGTGAAGGAGGGCGACCGCACCCTGCTGGATAACAGCCTGGTCTTTGCCCATAGCGAGACCGAGTTCGCCAAATTCCACACCATCGACAATATCCCGATGATGACGGCCGGATCGGCCGGCGGACGCATCCATACCGGCCAATATATCACCGGCGACGGATCGCCGGTCAGCCGGGTCGGCCTGACCCTGCAACAGGCGATGGGCGTGCCGGTCGACCGTTGGGGCACGGGCAGTCTGGAGACGAACAAGATCATCCCCGGACTGATCGTCTGATCCCCTACTCGACCCGCGCCGCGTAGAGGCCGTGATGCGACAGCATGAACAGGGTCTTGCCGTCCGGGCCACCGAACAGCAGCTGTAGCGGCCGTTCGGGCACGTCGATCCGACCGATCGGCTTGCCGTCGGGCGCGTAGACGAAGACCTGGCCATTGGCGACATAGACCCGGCCCTGCGCGTCGCTCACCACGCCCTCCCCGCCACGATCGGCGAAGGGCTTGAGGTCGGTCAGCGTGCCGTTGCCGGCGACCAGCGCGCTGTAGGTGCGGTTTTCCGACCCGTTGGTGACATAGATGCGCTGGCCCGGCTTGCCCTGGACAAAGCCATAGCTGTCGAGCGTGTGGGAGAAGCGCAGGCCGCGATGGTCGACCGGCCCTTGGGCGAAGACGCGCCAGGCCGGCAGGGAAATGCTGCCGTCGGGCGAGACATAGGCCTGCGCATTGGACTGGGCGGTATCGCGGGCGAACATGTCGGCGAGCGTGGTGAACTGATAGGTCTTGGGATCGATCTGGTCCCTGAACTCGCCATTCACCCACCAGTTGACCGGGAAGATGGTGGCGACAGCGCCCTGCCCCGCAGGCGTCGCCGGGATGACGCTGACCTGCGTGTCGGGCGCACCGGGGGTGACGCTGTAGACGGTGCCGTTGCGGCCATAGGAAGAGAGAACGAGCAGGTTGCCCGACTTGTCGATGGTCAGGTTGACCGGATCAAGCGCGGCATCGCGGATCATCTCCAGCCGACCCGCCTCGGACCAGCGCCAGATGCGCTGGAAGAAACGGTCGATGAAATAGAGCCGGCCCTGTGCGTCCACCGCGCCGCCGCCCAGGCCATAGAAGCCGTCAGCGAGCTTCTCCACGCTGGCGCCGCCGAAGCTCGAGGGGGCGACCGGATCGGGCTTCGCCGGCACGTCCAGCACGGCGAACTCGCGTTCGCGCACTTCCAGGCCGTGGGTGATGTCCTGAATGGCGTTCTCGAACGGATATTTGGTAAGGCGCAGGAAGGTGCCGCAGCCATTTTCATCGCAGGTGCCGACCCCGCTTTCCGCGTTCACATGGACGTTGCGGAAGCGGATGTCGTGGGAATTGTAGAGCGACACGGCCGTCGGCGCGGGCTTGCGCGTGCGGGTGACGCGATAGCCGTGGAAATTGGCGACCAGGATATTGCGGGAATCGCGGATTTCGAGCGCGACGGCATCGCCGCTCTCGCCCGCCTCCCCTTCGGTCTGGGGCGCCAGCAATTCCCAGTTGGCGACGCGGTTGAGGCCGATTTCGGTGCGGACATGATGTTCGACCGAGGCCTGGATCAACCGGCCCGGCGTTTCCGTGTCGGAGATCAGGATGCCCGGATGGCCGAATGTGCTGGGGCTCCAGATATTGGCGAAGGTGCCCCCGCCCCCCTGCGTCACCCAGAGGCTGGCATATTGGCCGCCCCAGCGGCGCGATGCGTCGGGATCGGCGGTGGCGTTGTTGTTATAGGGGTTGCGCCGGCTGCCGTCGAAGGCATCGGTGCCATGGCCGCCCTGGAACTTGACGTCGTTGACCATGGAACTGGCGCCGGCCTTCCACAACAGGCCGGTCGCGCGCGGATTGGCGCCATTGGTATCGAGCGCCAGTCCGGCGACGATCGCGTCACCGCCCCGCGCGCTTTCGACCAGCGCCTTGGGCGCGCCGACGCCCTGAAAGGCGAGCGTGCCATCGGGCAGGACGATCTGGGTCAGGCTGGGGTGGAGGCCGATCAGCACCGTGTCGGCGCGCAGCCGCAGCGTGTCGCTGACCTTGTAGAAGCCGGCGGGGAGGTAGACGACGCGATGGCCGTCGATCGCCTTCTGCAGCACGGCGGTGTCGTCCGTGCTATTGTCGCCTTTCGCCCCCAATGTGCGGACATTCACCCATTCGAAGACGGGCGGCAGCGGACGAATGGCGGGCGCGCCGGGCGCCGGCAGGCTGTCGATCGGCTGCGCCTGCATGTCGGTCTTGTAGTCGCCGATCCGGCCAAGCCCCGGCAGGGTCAGGCCATGGGTGAAGGAGGAGACCTTGTAAGCCTTCCCCTGCCCCGCCACCGTCCGGCCGCTTTCGCGGAAGCGGGCAAAGGTGGGCGTATTGGCGGCCAGCACATTCTGGAAGCCGACCTGGGTATAGACATTCCTCTCGTTGGAAATGATGACGCCGGCCTTCGACACATTTTCGAAGCGGACATCCTGGCCCCAGAGCCAGTCGCCATAGCCCCGGTCGATCTCGATCCCGACCGGCACGTTGCGGAAGGCGACATTGAGCAGGGTCAGGCCCGCCTCATGCTCGCGAATGGCGGCGTCGCGCTGTCCCTCGAACGTGGCATCGACCAGGGCGAAGGGCCAGGCCGGCGAGGTCTTTTCCGCGAGGATGCCATAGCGGCCGCCCTTGAAATGCAGATCCTCCGCCTCGTTGGCGACATGGTAGAGGCCCGCGAGGCCCGAACCGATGTCGAAATCGACATGGCTGACGAAGCTGTGCTGGGCGGAATGGAAGCGGATCGCGGTCGCCGCCGGATTGCCGTCCATGATGCGAAAATCGATATTGCCAAGCGCGGAATAGAAGGTGCCCGGATTGGCGTCGGCAATTGTCTTGTCAAACGGCACGCTGCCGGCCGGGGGGAAGGCGGCGGGCCAGCTTTCCTTGTCGGTCTGACGCTTGCCGCCGGTGAAGATCAGCATATGGGCGACGCCGCGCTGGAAACCGGGCGTGTTGGCGCCGAGCAGGATCACCGGGCGCTGGGCGCCGATGCCGAAGATGCGCACGCCCGGCCACAGGAACAGGGTGCGGCTGATGCGGTAGGTGCCCTGGGGCAGGAAGACGATGCCGCCGCCGGGCGTCGCGGCGGCGGCGTCGAGCGCCTGCTGGATCGCGGCGCTGTCATCGGCGCGGCCATCGCCCACGCCCTTCACCGTCACGGCGCGCGCGTCGTCGGGCATGGCGGTATAGACGGACGGGGAAGCGGCGGCGGGCTGTGCTGCGGCCAGGCACAGCAGGACGGATGCGCAGGCTCCGCTCAATCCACGATAGGTCAGGCCACGATACATCTATCAGGCTCCGTAAAAAGAAGATGTCCCGGCCGTGCAGGACCGGGACAAGTTTGGGGGGAGAGATGTTATGTTTTATCAGAAATTGAAGCGGACACCGGCGCGGTAGATGCGGCCCAGCGTGTCGTAGAGCGCTGGGTTGATATCGAGACCGGTGTTGGTCTGGGGCGAGGCGACAGGATCCTTGTCGAACAGATTGTCGACCTTGCCATAGAGGGACACACGGTCGCTGAACTTGAAGGTGGCGCCGATGTCGACATAGAAGGCCCCCTTCATCTTGTTGTAATCGATGGTCGGGTGGTTCGCGGTCGAGGCCGGGCAGGACGACTGGCAGACCACATATTGATTGCCGAAGGTGCCGTCGCTGATCCAGCGTTCCTGCACCGTCAGGCTGAACTTGCCGCTGTCATAGGTCTGCACCGCCAGCCATTTCCAGTCGGGCGTGTTGCCGTTGTTGGCACCGGCCTGATCGACCGGATCGACACCGGCAATGCCAGCCTCCACAATGAACTTGCGGATATGGGTGCCCAATGCGCGGACGGTGAAGTTGCCTGGCAGGCCAAAGGGCTGCTGCCACTGATAGCTCGCCTCGATATCGAAGCCGCTGGTCCGCCAGGAGGCAAGGTTGAACGGCTGGACATTGATATAGTTGAGGCTGGGATTGGCATTGTCGAGGCTGAAGCCGCCACAGAAGGCCTGATTGCCGTCATAGCAGAATTGGACGATCTGCTGTGCCGACAGGCTGGAGACGACACCCTTCAGCTTGATGTCATAATAGTCGAACGACAGGCTGAGGCCCGGCAGCCAGGAGGGACGCGCCAGCACGATGCCGATTTCGGTGTTGCGGGCGATTTCCGGCTTCAGATTGGGGTTGCCGATCGTGTTCTGGAATGCCTGAACCGCTGCGCCCTGGAAGGGATCGCTGAAGTTGGGCAGGGTCGTGACGGTCGGCGCGGCGAACAGTTCCGACAGGTTGGGCGCGCGGACGTCGCGCGAGGTGACGGCGCGCAGGCGGATGCCGTCAAGCGGCGTGTCCCAGGTGCCGCCGACCTTCCACGCCCAGACCGTGCCCGACGTGCTGTAATGGGTGCCACGGCCCGCGGCGTTCAAATTGGCGCGGCCGACTGCTTCGCTGTCGAACAGCGGCATGTCGATTTCCACGAAGCCTTCATAGACTTCATATTTGCCGCGACCATTCTTGTAATTGCCGGCTGCCCAGTTGCTGCCCTGCGCACCGTTGAGTAGCGGATCGGCAGGATAATCGGCGCTGTTGGGGCTGAGATCGGACACGCCCGCGCCATAGGGGTCGGCGTTCACGCGATAGAATTCGCGGCGATATTCGGCACCGAAAGCGACCGAGAGCGGGCCTGCCCACAATTCCACCGGATTGCCCGAGAAGTTGAGGCTGGCGACGTCCTGGGTCAGCTTGGTGTGCTGGAACGGACCATTGTCATGCGGCGCGACATAGGCGAGCGCGGCGGCCGAGGGAGTGAAGCCGCCGAAGATGTTGATCGGCTGGCAACCGAGCGCGCGAGCGGCCGGATCGGCGCAGACGATCGCGCCGTTGAGGGTGATCGCATTGGCCGCCGCAGCATAGCGGTTCTGCAGCACGATATCCTTCACCCGGATGTCCGAGATGGTGATGCCATGCTCATAATAGGCGTCATAATTCCAGTCGGTGCCGGCCGCGCCGAACTTGCCCTTGGCGCCGGCGACGAAGCGATATTGCTTGCGATCGGTATAGACCTGCGGATCGGGGAAGGCCGCATTGGACGAACCGAAGCCGAAGGAGGTGATGCCGGCGGTGGCGCACTGGTCGCGCACCGACTGCGGCAGATAGGGGTTGGAGCATTGGACGGTCAGGTTGGCGCGGCCATAGCCGGGGCTGGGCTGGTTGTTGGTCTTCACCTGCGCGACATTGACCGTGACATAGGCTTCGTTGTTGTCGGCGAAATCATAGCCGATCCGGCCATAGCCGTTGATGCGCTCCAGCGAGGATTTGAGCGAGGCGCCCGAGCCGGGTGCGCCCGACAGGTCGCCGCCCTCGCAGAAGCTGTTGCCGCGATAGCAGTTGGTGACCGCGCCGGTCCCGGTCGGCGTGCCGTTCGATCCATAGTTGAACTGATAGGGATTGCCATTCTGGTCGAAGGCGATGCCCTGCAGCGGACCATTGTTGATCAGGCCGTAGCGGGCATATTGATAGGGCTGGGCATAATCGCGGTAATTATATTGCGGCAGGCCATTGTTGGTCTGGCCGGTGTTCATCAGCGTGGTGGCGCGATACCAGTTGCGGCTGCCGGCCAGATCGGTGCCGAAGTCGCCGGCGCCCACGCCGCCTTCATGGTCATATTCGCCGCTGACGACGACATGCAGGCGATCGTCCATGAAGGATTTGCCATAGGCGGCCTGGACCAGCGCGGTTTCGTCATCGCCATATTTGGTGATGCTGCCCAGGATATTGCCCTTGAAGCCTTCAAAATGGGTGTCGGTGATGAAGTTGACCACGCCGCCGACCGCGTCCGAACCATAGGAGGCCGACGCGCCGCCGGTGACGACGTCGACGCGCTTCACCAGCAGCTGCGGGAACATCGAGATGTCGGGCACGCCGGTGACATTGGCGCCGACGACGCGCTGGCCGTCGAGCAGGGTCAGGGTGCGGATCGCGCCCAGACCGCGCAGCGAGAAGGAGCTGAGGCCCTGCTGGCCGCTGGAGGTGGAGAAGGTGCCGGTGGCGGCGCCGGTCGACCCCTGGAGCGAGGGCAGCTGGGCGATGGTGTTGAAGATGTTGGGCTGCGCGTTATTGGCGATCTGCTCCTCACCGATGACGGTGGTGGGCGTCGGCGCATTGAAGCCGCTGGTGGTGATGCGCGATCCGGTGACGATGATGTCGGCGCTCTGTGCGGCAGGCGCATCGCTCGTCTGGGCCTGCGGCGCGGGTTCGGTCGCCGGTTCGGTCTGGGCCTGGGCGGTGCCGGCCAGCGCCATGATGGCGACGGCGGCCAAGCTGACGCCCGCCATATGCCGATGGATTGCGATCTGCACGTTCATTCCTCTTCCCCTCTTGTCACCAGGCGCCCTCCCGGCGTCGGCGCGCCCATGGCGGGCTATTGTGTGAGTATTAATCCCGAGCGGTCGCCACCGCACTTACGACATAGGTCGTAGGCGGCGGCGAACCGTCGCTTTTTCAGGGCTTTGCGGCGTAAAGCGCGTGGTGCGTCAGGATGAAAAGCGTGCGCTTGTCAGGGCCGCCGAACAGGATCTGGAGCGGCCGGTCGGGCACGTTGATGCGGCCGCTTTCCTTGCCGTCCGCGCCGTAGACGAAGATCTGGCCATTGGCGACGAACACCCGGCCCTGCTCGTCTACCGCGACGCTCTCGCCACCGCGATTGGCGAAGGGCTTCAGCCCCGTCAGCGTGCCGCCCGGCCCTATCGTGCCGCTATAGGTGATATTCTCCGACCCGTTGGTGACGAACAGCCGATCGCCGATCTTGCCGGAAATGAAGCCATTGGCGTTGAGGCCATCGGACCAGCGCCAGCCGGTATGATCGATCGGCCCCTGCTGCCAGACGCGGAAGGCAGGCAGGGACAGGCTGCCGTCGGGCGAGAGATATTCCTTGGCCTTGGGCGTGCCGACGTCACGGGCGAACATCTCGGCCAGCGTCGTGAACTCGTAGCTCTTATGGTCGAGCTGGTCGCGAAACTCGCCATTATTCCACCAATTGACCGGCAGCAGCGTCTTCGCAGCGCCAGTGCTGCGCACCGGGGTCGGCTGGATCAGCGTCAGCGCGTCCTTGGGGCCGGCCGGGTCGAAAGAATAGGCGCCACCCTTCGCGCCGAGCGAGGACAGGACCATGACATGACCCGAAGCGTCGATGGCGAGATTGACCGGATCGAGCGCATGGTCGCGGACGATCCCCAGCCCCTTGCCCTCGCTCCAACGGTGGATGCGCTGGAAGCGGCGGTCGATGAAGTAGAGCTGCCCCTGTGCGTCAACAGCCGCGCCGGAGATCGACCAGAAGCCATCTTCCAGCTTCTCGACCTTCGTGCCCGAAGGCGCGACCGCAGGGAGCGCGCTGCCGGCCGGGCCGATATCCAGTGCGGCAAACTCACGCTCGCGCACCAAGAGCTTGCGGCTGACATCCTCGATCGCATTGTCGAACGGATATTTGCTGGCCCGCAGGAAGGTGCCGCAGCCTTCATCGTCGCAGGTGGCATAGCCGCTTTCGCCATTCACATGGACGTTGCGGAAGCGGATATTGCCCGAATTGGTGATCTTCACCGCGCTCTTTTCCGGCGCATAGGTGCGGGTCACGCGATAGCCATGATAATTGGCAAACAGCAGGTTGCTGGAGTTGCGGATGTCGAGCGAGATGGCGTCGGGGCCGTCATCGACTTCCTGTTCGGTCTGCGGCGCCAGGAACTCCCAGTTGTGGACGTTATCGAGCACGAATTCGTTGCGGGCATGATGTTCGACCGACATTTCATAGACATGGCCGGGCGTATCGGTGTCGGTGATGTAGAAGCCCGCCTGGGCAAAGCTGTTGGGGCTCCACACGTCAGCGAAGGTGCCGCCGCCGCCGTCCGTCACCCAGATGCTGGGATATTGGGCGTCGAGCCGGCTGTCGGTGACCGGATCGCCGGTGTTGACGCGCAGCGTGCCGAGCATCTTGCCATCGGCAGTGGGCGTGCCGCCACCGCCCATTATCTTGACGTCCTCGACCAGGCTCTGTTCGCCCGATCGCCAGAGCAGGGCGGAGGCGCGCGGGTTCACCCGGCCGGTGAAGAGGCCAAGGCCCGAGAGGATATTGTCGCCGCCCTTGCGGCTTTCGAGGATCGGCAGGACGGCGCCGAGGCCGGCATGTTTGGGGTTATTGTCGGGAATGAAGAGCTGGGTGATGGCCGGGTGCAGGCCGATCAGGATACTGTCCGGGCGCAGGGTCAGCCTGTCCGTCACCTTGTAGAAGCCGGTCGGGAAATAGAGGATGCGGTTGGCGTCGATCGCCTTTTGCAGGGCGGCGGTGTCGTCCGCCTTGCCGTCGCCGACTGCGCCCAGGGTGCGGACATTGACCCACTGGTCCATCGGCGGCAGGTCGCGGATCGCGGGCGCACGCGGCGCCGGCATGGCGGAGAGCGGCTGAATGTCGGCGGTGGTGGCATAGTCGCCCGTGTGGCCGAGTGCGGGCACGGCGAGGCCATAGGAGAAATTGGCGATCCTATAGGCCTTGCCCTTGCCGTCGATCGTCCTGCCGCTGTCGCGGAAGCGGGCGAAGACCGGGCTGTTGACCGCCAGCGCATTGTCGAAGCCGACCTGGGTGAAGACATTCTTCTCGTTCGAGATGACGACGCCGGCCTTCGACACATTCTCGAACCGGACATCCTTGCCCCAGAGGCTGTCGCTGTAGCCGCGGTCGATCTCGATCCCGACCGGCGTGTTCCTGATCGCGACATTGACGAGGGTAAGGTCGACCTCATGCTCGCGGATCGCCGCGTCGCGCTGGCCGTCGAATGTCGAATCGAGCAGGGTAAACTGCCAGGCGGGCGAGGTCTTTTCGGTGACGATGCCGTATCGGCCGCCCTGAAAATGGACATTCTCGATCACGTTGCCGGCCTGATAGACGCCGGCAAAGGCGGTGCCGAGACGGAATTCCATATGGCTAAGGAAGGCATGCTGGGCCATGCGGAAGCGCACGCCGGCCGCGGCCGGATTGCCCGCGCCGATCTCGATATCGACATTGCTCATCGACGAATAGAAGGTGCCCGAATTGGCATCCCGAACCACTTTGTCGCGGGGCACGACGGTCGGCACCGGGACCGGCACCTTGCCGACCTGATATTGATCGCCGCCAGCGAAGATCACCATGGTCGACACGCCCTGCTGGAAGCCCGGTGTGTTGGCGCCGAGCAGCAGCACCGGCCGGGTCGGGCCGACGCCATAGACGCGCACGCCCGCCGGCACGATCAGCGAGCGGGTGATGCGATAGGTGCCCGACGGCAGGAAGACGATGCCATGGCCGGTCGTATCGCGGGCCTGGTCGAGCGCCTGCTGGATCGCGGCGCTGTCGTCGGCACGGCCATCGCCGACCGCCTTCACCGTCACCGCATGGGGCTCGGCCGGCGCGACCGGGAAGACCGAGGTCGTCGCGGCGAAGGCCGGTGCCCCGATGCTTGTTGCCGCCAGCAAAGCCGCGATCATGCTGCGTCCGATCATGTCCGCCTCCCATCCTCATTTTTATAGATGGTGCATGGCTAGGGGAGCGGTCGCGGCTTGGCACTTGCGACAAAGGTCGTAGTTTTCCTGTGGGGTGGCGCGGCCTTATAGCGGGGGAACCCATCCCCCTGCCCCAGCGACCAAGGACGCCCGCTTGCCGATTTCCGCCGACCCTGCCCCCGTTTCGCCCAAAGCCGTGGGACGCGCCGTCATCGTCATGGGGGTCAGCGGCTGTGGCAAGTCGACGCTGGGCGCGATGCTGGCGCAGGCGCTGGACTGCCCCTTCCTGGAGGGCGACAGCTATCATTCGGCGGCGGCGGTGGAAAAGATGCGCGGCGGGGAAGCGCTGACCGACGCGGATCGCTGGCCCTGGCTCGACCGGCTGGGCGCGGCGATCGCGGGCACGGTGGCGGCGCAGGGCGTGGCGGTGGCTGCCTGCTCGGCATTGAAGCGCACCTATCGCGACCGGCTGCGCGCGGCGATCGGCGTGCCGGTGCATTTCATCCTGCTCGACAATGACCGCGACGAACTGCTGGCGCGGCTGGGCAATAGGCCGGGTCATTATATGCCCGCCAGCCTGCTCGACAGCCAGCTCGCCACGCTGGAACCGCCGCTGCCCGAGGAAGGCGCGATGATCCTGACCACCAATGTGCCGGCGAGCGAACTGCGCGACCGGGCCCTGACCTGGCTGGAATCTGGCCTGGCTGGGATAGGGTCACACCGACGCGACAGTTGAAAGTTCATAGTGTCGATAGCCTGGCATGGCGGGCCGAAAATGGGCGCGATGCGCCTGCCACGCGCCGACGAAGCGACAGTGACGCGACACTGGCGCGCTTTCCAAGCGACAGTCAGGCGACAGTGAAGCGACAGCAAGGCGACAGTCGGACCGGCGCCGGGCGGCGCGCGCGACGCCGAATAGCGAACCGGCGAAAGGCGTGATGTCTGAAGAGCGGCCTGTTCCATCCGGCAGGATAGATCAGAGAAAGACCGAGTAGGAAAGCGTCTGGTTCCGACGCTGACGATCAATTCCAGACTGTTCCCCCTCCCGCCGGCGGGAGGGGGTTAGGGGGTGGGCTGGACGACGCGAAAGCCCACCCCGCTGCGACTAATGCGCTGCGCGCATAAGTCTCGCTGCCCCTCCCGCCAGCGGGAGGGGAATGGTGGGAAACCGCCCCACTCCGTCATCCCGGTGCAGGCGGGCATGACGAGATAGAGGGGCGTCCGCAAACGAGCGTTAGTAGTCGCCCCCCGTTTCCAAACAGCAACCGGCCCCTCCCGTAACGGGAGGAGCTGAGGCCCGCATCGATGACTTTGCCCGCAGGCTCAGCGATAGCGGCCCATCGTCACCTTGAGCCAGACCGGCTTGTCGATGATGTTGAGGCCATAATCAGTCTGGTCGCCGTTCCAGACGCGGTCGAAGACCCAGTTGTCGCCTTCGAAATGGCCTTCCTCGACCTTGACGATCATGCCGTTGGCCGGGGCGCCTTCGCGCGAGCCGAACTGGACGCGGACATGGTCGCCGGTGAAGAGAAATTCATTGGCCGAAAGCTGGGCCACGACCATGCCGCCGACCATCGCCTTGTCCCAGGCCGGGGTGTCGGCATTGGGGAACCAGTCGCGCTGGCCGAACTGCCACTGGCCAAAGCTGGCCGTCACCGTCCAGTCACCCATGGTGGTGCTAAGCGGGGTGCCGTCGTCCGGCCGCGCCGCGCCCCAGGTCGGATGGGCGAAGGCGATCTTCGCCCAAGGGCGCATCGCCGCGCCCAGCACCTTATATTTGGATGCGAAGGCGTGGATGGTCGCATCGTCGAAGCTCTTGGCGCCGAGCGGATAGTTGAAATAGTCGGCATCATCCATGCCAAAGGGCGCGAAGCCGATCGCGCCGCGCCCCAGCGCCGACCAGAAATAGCGGGCATATTCGGCGGCATTGCCGATTTCCGGCACCATCAGCGCGTTGTCGGGCCGGGTATAGAGGTCGAGATGCTTGAAGACGTTGCGGCTGCCCCGGTCATAAATGTCGGGCGCGGCGAGATCGAGCGAGGGGGCCGCCGCCTTCCAGATGTCGATCACGTCGCCCTGCGGCCCGCCGCTCGACACGGTCATCGGGTCGACCGGCTTGTAGGGATCGGTCAGCGAGGCGTTCACATACATGGGCAGCGGCTTGATCGCCTTGCCGGCCTTGGCCAGTTCCTCGATATAGCGGGCGGTGTACCAGCTGTTGAAAGTGCGATCGGCGGTGTCGCCGAACACGCTCTTCCAGTTGCCCGCCGGCTTCTTGAGCGCACGGGTCAGTTCGGCCGGGACCGGGCCGTCGAACAGTTTCTGCGCGGTGGCGCTGAAGTCGCGGGGATTCTGGTAGCTGCCGACCTCATTTTCGGGCTGCACCATGATGACCGTATTCTGCGCATCATGATCGCGCACATAGGTCATGAGCTTCAGAAAGGCGCGCTTGTCCGCCGCCAGCGTGGCCGCGCCATGGGGCGAAAGCACGCCATGATCCTTGCCATCGGCGGTCTTCATGCGCGGGAAGCGGCGATTGTCGAGCTTCACCCAGTCCGGCGTATAGGCAAGGCCGGTATTCTTCCAGGCGCCGAACCAGAGGAGGACGATGCGCTTGTCATGGGCGCGCGCCTCGTCGAGCAGGGTCTGGACGAAGCTATAGTCGAACTGGCCTTCCTTGGGCTCCAGCTGTTCCCAGGCGACCGGCACTTCGACCGTATTGGCATGGATGCTGTCGAGCCGGTCCCAGACCTGCTTCAGGGGGGCGGCATAATTGCTGCTGTTATTGACCTGGCCACCCAGCATCAGGAAGGGCGCGCCATCAACGATCAGGGCGTGGCGGCCATTCTTGCTTTCGATATGCGGCACCTGTCCGCCATTCTGGGCGAGTGCGGGGGTGGCGAGCAGCATGGCGCCCGTGAGCAGGGGAAGAAGATTGCGCATCAGATCGGGTCTCTCAGGGCTGTTCGTCTAGGGAAAATATGCGGGTGGCGGCGGTCCATTTGGCGCCGGGGACGGACCAGGGCAAGGGCCGCTGGACGCCGTCCATCTGCGCTTCCCAGGCCTGCACCGCCGGATCGGCGGCGTCGGCTGCCGCCTTGGCCGCAGGGTCGAAATCCGGGCCGGTCTCCATCAGCATGACCAGCCGGTTGCCGCTGCGATAGATGTCCATCGCCCGGACATCGGCAGCGCGGATGCTGGCGCCGATGGCCGGCGGCAGCGCGCCGGATGCATGCCATGCCTCATATTGGGCGATGGCGGCCGCATCGTCGGCCAGGTCGATCAGCAACACATGACGCATCACATCACCCAGCCGCCGTCGATCACATGGACCGCGCCGGTGGTGAAGGCGGCGTCGTCGCTGGCGAGATAGAGGACCAGGCCGGCAATCTCCTCGGCCTTGCCCAGGCGTCCCATCGGCTGGCGTGCGACGAAGGCGGTCTGGGCGGCTTCATAGTCGCCGGTGTCGTGCAGCCGCTGTTGCAGCGAGGGGGTATCGACGGTGCCGGGGCAGATGCAGTTGCAGCGAATGCCCTGCCCGACGAAATCGGCGGCGACCGCCTTGGTCAGGCCGATCACGCCCGCCTTGGTCGCGCCATAGGCGAAGCGGTTGGGGATGCCCTTCACCGAGCTGGCGATGGAGGACATGTTGACGATCGCGCCCGCGCCCTTTTCCACCATGCCCGGCAGGAAGGCCGAGATGGTGTGATATTGGGCGGTCATGTTGAGCGCGACGGCAAAGTCCCAGTCGGACTGGCTGCATTCCAGGATATTGCCGGCATGGACGACGCCGGCAATGTTGGCGAGGATGTCGATCGGGCCGATGTCTGCGGCCAGTGCGCGCACGGCAGCGCCGTCGGTGACGTCGAGGGCGAGCCGCTCGCAGCCCTCCAGCCCGTCGAGTGCATCAAGATCGCGGTCGGTGGCGAAGACGCGCGCGCCCTCCGCCACGAAACGCTCGACCGAAGCCCGGCCGATGCCGCGGGCGGCGGCGGTGATGAGCGCGGTCTTGCCGGCGAGGCGGCCGTTCTGCGGGGCGCTCATGCGCGCGCCACCATCGGCAGACATTCGGGACCGATGGGATCGAAAGCCTTGTAGGTCAAAATAAACTCCTGATGGCCCAGTTGTTCGGAAAGGCTGCGCTCGCCCGCCGCGACGGCGAGGATGGCATCATAGATTTCCTGGCCAACCTGATCGAGGGTCGCTTCCCCCTCCAGGATGCGGCCGGCATTGACGTCCATGTCGGCGGCCAGGCGGCGGCCGGTTTCGGGATTGGCGCAGATCTTGATGACCGGCGAGATCGCCGATCCGACCACCGATCCGCGCCCGGTGGTGAACAAGGTGACATGCGCGCCGCAGGCGATCAGCTCGACGATCTCGGCATTGTCGGAGATGTTGGGGAAGCCGAAGCGCGGCTCGCCATCGGGCACGACGTCGAGCAGATAGAGGCCGCCCATCGGGGGGATATCGCCCGGCTTCAAGATGCCGTCGATCCGCGAGCTGCCCGACTTGCTGTAGGCACCCATGGATTTTTCCTCCTGGGTGGTGAGGCCGCCTTCGGCATTGCCCGGCGCGAAGCTGCCAAAGCCCATGACGGTATAATAGGCCTCCGCCTTCTGCACGCAGGCCTCGATCGCCGCGGCGAGTTCGGGCGTGGCGGCGCGGTCGGCCATGATCTTCTCGCAGCCGACCAGTTCGCCGGTCTCCTCGAAGATGCAGGCTGCCCCTTCCGCCACTAGCCGGTCGAAGGCGCGGCCGACCGCCGGATTGGCGGTGATGCCGCTGGTGCCGTCCGACCCGCCACAGATGGTGGCGACGACCAGTTCCTCGACGCCCATCGGCACGCGCTCGACCCCGGCGATCTGCGCCCGCACCCGCTCGACCGCTTCCAGACCGGCGGCGATGGTGGCGGCGGTGCCGCCCTTTTCCTGGATCACCAGCAGCTCGGCCGGACGGCCGCTGGCCTCCACGACGGCGCGCAATTTCTCCCGGTTGAAGCTTTCGCAGCCGAGCGAGACGATGACGAGGCCACCGACATTGGGATGGGTGGCGATCGCCTCCATCACCTTGGCCGCATAGGCATTGGGATAGCAGCCGGGGAAGCCGATCAGCTGGACATCGGGATCATCGGCCTTGTCGACGATGCGGCGCGCGACATGGTGCGCGCATTCGACCAGATAGGCGACGGCGACGACATTGCGGATGCCCTTGCGCCCGTCGGATCGGAGCCAGCCCTGGATCATGCGCCCTGCTCCAGCGCGGTGCGGGTATGGCTGCTGATATAATCGCTCTTCATATTGTGCATATGGACCCATTGGCCGGCGACGACCGGCGCGGTCATCGACCCGATCGGCGCGCCATATTTGATGACCTTGTCACCCTGCGCCAGCGCCACGCGGGCGATCTTGTGGCCGATCGCGATGCCTTCGCGCGCGGGGATGGTGCCGCCGGCGACGGGCAGGATATCGCCCGCCTCGATCGCGCTGACGCAGATCAGCACATTGTCGTCGGGGTGCAGCAGGATGAGGCGGCTGTCATGTTCAAGCATGGCTGTGGGCCTTGGCAAGAGGATGGGCACGGGCGGCGGCGTCGAGCGCCGGCCAGAGCGTGTCGGGGATGGAGGCGCCCAGGCGGGCGATCGTGTCATGGACCTGATCCGCGCCGACCAGGCCGGGGATCACGGCCATGACCTGCGGGTGGCGCAGCGGAAATTGCAGCGCGGCGGCGGGCAGCGCGACGCCGGCATCGCGGCAGAGCGCCGCCATGGCCTGGGCGCGGGCGAGGATCGCCGCGTCCGGGGCGGCATAGTCGAAATGGAGCGCTCCGCTGAGATCGCGGGCGAGGATGCCGCTATTATAGGGGCCGCCGACGATGACCTGCACATCGGCGCTGGCGCAGCGGTCGAGCAGTTGCTCCGCACCGCGATCGAGCAAGGTGTAGCGGCCGGCGATCAGGATCGCGTCCAGTTCCACCCGGTCGAGCAATTCGTGGCAGATCGCGACCTCGTTCACGCCGATGCCGATCGCGCCGATCGCGCCGGCGTCCCGCAAGTCGCGCATCGCCCGATAACCGCCGTCGAGGAAGGCGGCGAGATGATCATCATGCGCGTCGCCATGGGTCAGGCGGCCGATATCATGGGCAAGCAGCAGGTCGATGCGGTCACGGCGCAGGCGCTTCTGGCTGCTCTCGAAGGAGCGCAGCACGGCGTCATGGCCATAGTCGAAATGCGGCTCGAACGGATCGGCATCGACGAAGCCATGGCGTTCGCCCTGCGCGTCGGTGGGCCGCAGCAGGCGGCCGACCTTGGTCGAGACGCGCGCCCTGCCCTGTGGGTCATGGTCGGCAAGCGCCGCACCCAGCCGCCGTTCGGCCAAGCCAAAGCCATAATGGGGGGCGGTGTCGAAATAGGCGATGCCGGCGGCGAAGGCGGCGTCGAGGGTCGCGCGCGCCTCCGCATCGCTGACGACGCGATAGAGATTGCCGATGGGCGCAGTGCCCATGCCCAGGGTCGGGACATCGATCATGCGGCAGCTCCCTGCGTGACGCGATAGAGGCGCGCCGCATTGTCGGCAAAGATGGCGCGATGGGCCGTGACCGGCAGCGATGTGCGGGCGAGATCGAGCCAGGCGGCATAATCGGACGCCAGGGTCAGCACCGGCCAGTCGCTGCCCCAGAGCAGGCGATCCGGGCCGAACAGGGGGACCAGTTCGGCGATGAAGGGAGCGGCGGCGCCCTCCCCTGCCCCCGGCGCCAGCTCTGTCAGCAGGCCCGACAGCTTGCAGGCGACATTGGGGCAGGCGGCGAGATCGGCCATGGCGGCGCGCCAGTCCGCCGGGATCGCGTCGCCGACGAGCGGCTTGGCAGCATGGTCGATGATGATGGAGAGGTCGGGCTGGCGCCGGGCCAGCCGGGCGAGCGAGACGAGATGCTGCGGCCGCACCAGTGCGTCGAGCACCAGGCCATGCCGGGCCAATGCCGCGAAGCCGGGTGCCAGTTCCGGATCGTCGAAACAGTCGGGCGTGCGGCCCTGCATCATCGGGCGGATGCCGACCAGTGGGCCGGCGACCTGCATCGCGGCGACGCGAGCGGCGACGTCTCCGGTGAGGTCAACCCAGCCGATGACGCCGGCGATGCGATCGGTTTCGGCGGCGAGTGACAGCAGCCAATGGGTGTCGACATCCGATTCCTGGCTCTGCACCAGGATCGCGGCGTCGACCTTGTTGGCATCGAGCTGCGCGAGCAGATCATCCAGCCCATAGTCGCGATGGATCGCCGGCAGGTCGGCACCGGGCCAGCTGCAATCGTTGCGGCCGAGCTGCCAGAGATGGACATGGGCGTCGATCATGCCACCCCGCCCTTGCCACGCATTCGATGGGCATAGACCGCGACCAGCAGGAAGCAGAAAGCCGGCACCAGCATTGCGGCGTTGATCGTGCCGGCCATGTCGGAAATCAGGCCCATGAGCGCGGTCAGCACCGCGCCGCCGATGATGGCCATGACGATCATCGACGCGCCCGGCTTGGTCAGCGGGCCGAGGCCGTCGAGCGAGAGGACGAAGATGGTCGGATACATGATCGACATGAAGAAGCTGGCGGCCACCAGCGCGACGACGCCGGGCAGGCCGAGCCAGACCGAGCCGACCAGCGCGAGGCCGAGATTGACGAGCGCGAACAGCCGCATCAGCCGCGCGCCATCGAAGCGGGAGAGCAGCGCCGCGCCGGCAAAACGGCCGGCCATGAACAGGCCGAGCGACAGAGTCAGCAGCCAGGCGGCATGCTGAGCGGTGATGCCGGGCAGCGCCGCCTGCGCATAGCGGATGAGATAGCTCCAGATGCCGACCTGGGCGCCGACATAGAAGAATTGGGCGGCGACCCCGGCCAGATAGCGCGGACGACGCAGCAACTGGCGATAGCCGGCCAGCGGCGAAGCGGCGCCGGCATGGCCCTCCACCGCCGCCTTCGGGAAGGGCGTGCGCGCGAGCAAGGCCGCCCAGGCCAGCACGACCAGCGCGATCAGCAGATAGGGCAGGCGCACGGCCGAGGCAGCAGCGGCGCCCTGTGCCGGGGCATCGGACAGGATCAGCGTTGCACCCAGCGCCACGCCGGTGATCGAGCCGAGCGGATTGAACGCCTGGGCGAGATTGAGGCGGCGGGCGGCGCCGGCGGCATCGCCCAGCACCGCGACCATCGGATTGGCGGCGGTTTCGAGGAAAGCCAGGCCACTGGCGATCACGAACAGGGCGAACAGGAAGAAGGGATAGCTGACCGCGGCGGAGGCCGGCAGGAACAGCAAGGCCCCAAGCGCGAACAGCAGCAGGCCCAGGATCACCGTCGCCTTGTAGCCGAAACGCTGCGCCGTCAGCGCGGCGGGAATGGCGAAGCAGAAATAGCCCAGATAGAAGGCCGACTGGACCAGGCCCGAGGCGAAATCCGAAAGGGCGAAGGCGTGCCGGAAATGGGCGATCAGCACGTCGTTGAGATTATTGGCAAGGCCCCAGAGGAAGAAGAGGCCGATCGTCAGCATGACCGCCATCTTTGTGGCGCCGCTATCTTCCTGTCTGTCTACCCTGGCATCTGCCTGCATCACCCATCCTCTCTATTGGCGAACATGGCAGGCCCGTCCCTGTTGGGATCGGGCCTGCGCAGTCGGGGGAGGTTATACGCCTCCCATGCGGATCAGTAGGTGATCCGGGCCGTCAGGCTGATGCGACGGTCATTGACCACCACGTCACGCGGGCGGCTGTCGATGCCGAAATAGGTCGCACGACGGGTGTTGGTCAGGTTGGTGCCGTCCAGCGCCAGCGCGAACTGCGGGGTCACATTATAGCTGATCGACGCATCGAGCTGACCGAAGGGCTTGTTGAAGATCGGCAGGCTGCCGGTGCCGTTGCCCGCGGTGGTCACGACATATTTGCTGCGCCAGTTATAGGCGACGCGGGCCGACAGGCCGCCCTTCTCGTAGATGCCGACGATGTTGTAATTATATTTCGACAGCAGTTCGAGCGGAACGTTGGTGACGGGGCCGCTGGTGGCGGGCGACGGTGCCTGCGAGTCCACATAGGTGAAGTTCGCCTGCATGCCGAGGCCGTCGAACGGACCGGGCAGGAAGTCGAAGAACTGCTGATAGGCCAGTTCGAAGCCCTTCACCTTGCCCTTGGCGACATTGCCATAGGACGTCACTTCGTAAGTGTAGGTATTGCCGTTGTCGAAAGTCACTTCACGGTTGGCGACCGCAGTCTGGATGTAGTTCTTGATATTCTTGTAGAAGGCCGCCGCGGTCAGCGAGCCGGTCCGCGAGAAATACCATTCCAGCGTCGCGTCCAGATTGTCCGATTTCATCGGCTTCAGATACGGGTTGCCGCCGCTGGCCGTGTGAATCTGATTTTGCTGCGCACTACCCGGCTCGGTGATTGTCAGGCTGGGAGCAAGCTGGGTGAAGCTGGGGCGCGAGATATTCTTCGCGGCCGCGAAACGCAGCTGCAGATTATCGGTCAGATGGACGCGCAGGTTCAGGCTCGGCAGGACCGAGGTATAGTCATCCGACACCGCAATCGGGTTGAACACGGTCGGGCCGTTGGTTTCGGTGCCATCCGGATTCTGGATGATCGTGGTCTGCTGATAAAAGCCCGACACGTCGAGATTGGTGCGGATCACGCGGACGCCGATATTGCCGTCGATCGGATCGGCCTTGAAGAAGGCGGTGGCATAGCCGGTGAAGGTCTTCTGCCGCTGCTGGTTGGTGCCGCTCTGGGTATAGGCCGGCGCGCTGGCGATGCCCAGCGTGTCGAGCGTGTTCTGATAGTTGCGGATGATGCCGCGGTTGAAGGCGATGATGTTGCCGAACAGGTCGGCGTCGCCACGGAAGAAGTCGCCCAGGTCAACCGTTTCCAGTTCGCTGGGGATGCCCGACAGGCCGGTATAGCGATAGCCGGTGTCGATCGTGCGGTTCTTGCGGTCGGCATAGCGGAAGCCGGCCTTGATCGACGACAGGATGCCGGCATCGAAACGATATTCGGCGTCGAGGCGGGCGGTCTTGTCCGACGCCTTCGATTCATTGAGGTTATCGAGATAGAAGGCGCTGGTGTAGGTCGCCGGGTTGGTGAGGCCGGTTTCCGAACCGATGTTCACGACCGGGACCGAACCCGAAATATCCTGATAGAGCGTGTCGGCAACGCCGTTCAGGCCGAAGATCGAGCGCAGATTCTTGGTCTTGGCATCGACATACTGGCCGTCGGCGGTGATCGTCAGATTGTCGACCGGCTTCCACTTCAGGTTCAGCGAATAGTCCGTCGTCGTCGAATGACGGGTCTGGGCGCTGGTGTTGTTGCCGACCGGCACGTCGATGAAGGTGCCGCTCTCGAAATCGCCATTGTCGGCATAGGTAAAGGCCGCGCCGGGCTGCGGGATGATTGCGCTGCCCGAGCTGTAGGCGAAGAAGCTATAGTCGTCGAAACGGAACTTATAGTCCGAACGGAAGACTTCGGCGGTCAGCTCCAGCGTGTCGCTGGGGCGCCACTGAAGCGCGACATCGGTGCCGAGGCGACGGCGATCGCCATAGACTTCGCCGATACCGGTACCATGCGGCAGGGTCGTGGTCTGGCCGGTGCGGCCCAGGCTCGCCAGCACTTCGGCGTCGGTCGCGTTGGTCGGATCGAGCGTGTAGAAGGGCTCGGTCGAGATCGTGTCCTGACGGAAGGCGGTCTTCTGGAAGGAGACGCTGGCGAGGATACCGATTTCACCGATGCCGGTGTCCCAGCGGTCGCTGACCATCAGCGAGGCCGAAGGCTTGAACTTGTCGGTGAGGTCGAAATAGCTCTGGGTCGCGGTGGCGGCGACCTTCAGGCCATCGAAGTCGAACGGCTTGCGGGTGCGGAAGTTGATCGTACCCGACAGCTGATCCTCAATCAGGTCGGCCGACGGGTTCTTGTAAACGTCGATGCCCGACAGCAGTTCGGACGGGATGTCCTCCAGGTTGAGCTGGTTGGCGCCCGAGGCGGTGAAGATGTCGCGGCCGTTGAGTTCGGTGCGGACCTGGGTCAGGCCGCGGATCGCGACCGAGCTGCCTTCGCCATATTGACGCTGGACCTGGATGCCGGTGATGCGCTGCAGCGCTTCGGCGACGTTCCGGTCGGGCAGCTTGCCAATGTCTTCGGCGACGATCGAGTCAACGATCACATCGCTGTTGCGCTTGATCGACTGGGCGCTGGAAAGGCTGGCGCGGACACCGGTGACAACGATGCCATCTTCGGACGCAGGAGCATCGCTCGACTGTTCCGCAGCCACATCCTGGGCGTGCGCCTGGACGCTGCACCCCAGCATGACGCTGGCGAGCGAGATACCGGCGAGCAATTCCGCACGCGACGGCACGTTAAAATTCTTGAACATTTGGTCCCTTCCTCTCCCCTGGCCCCTGGTCGGAGCACTGATCGATTCGGCGCCGCGATGCCGCGGCAAAAACATATTCCCCTGCCGTGATATTTCCCTATTGGGAGCGATACCAACGCGGCGCCCTATTACTCTCCGTTTCCAATTTGTGAAATATAAAAATTGATTTCACCTGTAGATGGTGTGTAGGGAAGGACCAACAGATGATGGCGCTACCAAAGGCGAGATAGCGCCCGATTGGTGAGGGGATCGGGATGGAAGGCAAGGCGCGCTACCAAGCGCCGGCCCTGAAGAAAGGGCTGGAAATTCTGGAGCTTCTGGCCGGTTCCAGCGAGCCGCTGATCATGTCCGACATCTCCGCCGCGCTCGGCCGGTCGGTCAGCGAGATTTTCCGCATGCTCCAGGTGCTGGAGGAACATGGCTATATCGCCCGCGCCGAGGATGGCTATCGCCTGACCAACCGGCTGTTCACCCTGGGCATGAGCCAGCCGCCGATTCGCGACCTTGCCTCCACCGCCCTGCCGGTCATGCAGGAACTGGCGCGGCAGGCCGGGCAAAGCTGTCATATGGCGGTGGTGTCGGGGGCGGAAATGGTCGTCATCATCGCGATCGAGGCGCCGGGCCTGTCCGGCTTTGCGGTGCGCGTGGGTTATCGCCGGCCGCTGCACCGCTCCAATTCCGGCCGCATCCTTCTCGCCTTCCAGTCGCCCGAAAATCGCGAAGCGATGCTGAAGGACATCCGGGCCAGCGATCCGCAATTGGAGGAAGGCGATCTGGTCGCGCGGCTGGACGCCGCCGTCGCGGCGGGCGGCGCGGTGTCGCCCAGCCCGATGCTGACCGGCATCACCGACCTGTCGGCACCGATCCTGGTCGGCGGGATCGCCCGCGCGTCGCTGACCATGCCCTTCGTCGACGGCGCCGCCAACCGGGCGAGCATCGAGCAGTGCAATGACCTGGTGCGCGCCGCCGCGCAGGCGATCGGCGCGGCCATGTCGCCGATCAAGGATGCGCCGTCCCGCGCCAACGCCATGGAGGAAGAGCAATGACCCTGCTGGATCGCCGCACCGCGCTGATCGCGGCCGCCGGCCTTGCCGCCCTGCCCGGCCTTGCCGCCGCGCAGACGACCGCGGCCGACGAGGTGATCGAGCTGTGGCCCGGCCCGCCGCCCGGCAACACCGGCGCGCGGATCGTCCGCAAGATCGACGACCAGTCGAAAGACCCGGCCAAGCCCGATCGCTGGGTGACGGGGATCGCCCGCCCGGTGCTGGTGGTGCGCCGCCCTGCCCGCCCCAATGGCGCGGCGATGCTGGTGGTGCCGGGCGGCGGCTTTGGCTTCCTGTCCTACGACAATGAAGGCACGAGCCAGGCCGCCTGGCTCAACGACCGGGGCATCACCGCCTTCATCCTGCTCTATCGCCTGCCCGGCGAAGGCTGGGCGCAGCGGCAGGATGTGCCGTTGCAGGATGCCCAGCGCGCGATGCGGCTGATCCGCGCGCGGGCTGTCAATTTCGCTGTCGACAAGGGCCGCGTCGGCGTGCTCGGCTTCTCGGCTGGCGGCCATCTGGCGGGATCGCTGGCGACGCGCCATGGCGAGCGCGTCTATGCCCCGGTCGATGCCCCTGATCGGGAAAGCGCGCGTCCCGATGTCGCCGGCCTCATCTATCCGGTGGTCAGCCTCGACGCGCCCTTCACCCATGGCGGGTCGCGCGACATGCTGCTGGGTGAAGGCGCCAGCGCCGATATGCGCCGGGCGCGATCGGTGGAGATGCGGGTGGACGGCGGTACGTCGCCCATCTTCCTGGTCCATGCCAGCGACGACGGGCTGGTGCCGCCGGCCAACAGCATCGCCCTGTTCCAGGCGATGGAAGCCGCCAGGCGGCCGGTCGCGCTCCATATCTTCGAGGATGGCGGCCATGGTTTCGGCACGCGCCTGCCCAAGACGATGCAGGCGTCGGCCTGGCCCGGCCTGTTCATGACATTCGCCGCCAAGCAGGGATTGCTGGCGCAATGAAGACAGCGCTGTCGATAGGCCTGCTCGCGCTTGTCGCCAGCGCTGCGTCCGCGGCACCGGACTCCTATCAAAGTTCGCCCGAACGCCGCACCGTCGCGGAAAAGGATTGGGGGCCATGGCTCGGCCCGTTCCGCGCCAGGCTGGTGCCCAGCCTGATGCAGGATTTTGGCGAACGCTATCTCTACGCCCCGGCCAATGCCGCCCTGCCCGCGCCAAAGCCGAGCGAGCAGCGTGTCGTGTTCCTGGGCGATTCCATCACCGATCGCTGGAACCTGGCCGCCAGCTTCCCCGGCAAGCCCTATGTCAATCGCGGCATCGGCAGCCAGGTGACGGCGCAGATGCTGCTGCGCTTCCATCAGGATGTCGTGGCGCTGAAGCCGAAGGTGGTGGTGATCCTGTCCGGCATCAACGACGTGCAGGGCTTCCTGCAACAGGAAAGCCCCGAGCAGATCGAGGCCAACTGGGAAGCGATGGCCGACATCGCCACCGCCCATCATATCAAGGTCGTGTTCGGATCGATCCTGCCGGTCAACAACTACACGGATGCGGCGAAGGATGTCGTGGCGGAGCGCAAGCCGGCCGAACTGGTCGCGCTCAACCAGTGGCTGCGTGCCTATTGCGTGCAGCATGGCCATGTCTTTGCCGATTATCATGCCGCGATGGGCGACCAGAATGGCCTGATGGCCACCGCCTATACCCAGGACGGCGTCCATCCGCTGAACAATGGCTATGCCGTGATGGCGCCGATCGCCGCCAGAGCGATCGCGCAGGCGCTAGGAACAAGGAAATGAGGACGACGATGCTGCGTTTCACCGCCCCCCTTCTCGCCGCTGCCTGCACAATGGCGCTGGCCATGCCGGCCCTCGCCGAAACCAAGGTGCCGGGCGATCCGCATGCCAATGATCCGGTCGGCATCGTCGCCGATCCCTGCCCCACCCACGAGAAGCCGAGCGACGAGGCCGGTTGGAAGCTGTGGAACCTGCACATGCTGACCCGCGATTTCGGGCAGCTGTGCCGTTATGCCGCCGCCAACAAGGCAATCGAGGGCCAGAAAGTCCGCGTCGTCTTCATGGGCGATTCCATCACCGACAACTGGATCAACCTGGACCCGACCATGTTCCAGAACGGGCTGGTCGATCGCGGCATCAGCGGCCAGACGACGCAGCAGATGCTGGTGCGCTTCCGCAATGACGTGATCGCGCTGAAGCCGCAGGCGGTCCACATCATGGCGATGACCAACGACATCGCCGGCAATACCGGCGCGGCAACGATGGAAACGGTGCTGGGCAATATCCAGACCATGGCCGACCTCGCCCGCGCGCATGGCATCAAGGTCATCATCGCCTCCGTGCCCCCCGCTGCCGCCTTCCCCTGGAGCCCCGGCATGACGCCCGCGCCGCAGGTAGCTGCCATCAACAAGTGGCTGGCCGACTATGCCCGCGCCAACGGCTTCACCTTCGTCGACTATCACAAGGCGATGGCGCAGCCCGATGGCGCGATGAAGCCGGGCCTGTCGAGCGACGGCGTCCATCCGACCAGGGAGGGCTATGCCATCATGCGCCCGCTGGCCGAGGCCGCGATCGCCAAAGCGCTGGGAACCAAGTGATGCAGGATTTCGGACGCCGATCCTTCCTGGCGGGCGCGGCTGCGCTGGGCCTGGCCAATGCTGCCCGCGCGGCCAGCCCTATGGGCACCGCCAAAGGCCCGGTGCAGGCAAGCTGGCCCTCGCTGGTCGACAATTACCGCTATCCCGACTGGTTCCGCGACGCGAAGCTGGGCATGTGGTCGCACTGGGGCCCGCAATCGGTGCCGGCGCAGGGCGACTGGTATGGCCGTTTCATGTATATGCAGGGCCACCCGATGTACGAACATCACCTCAAGACCTACGGCCATCCGTCGGTCGCGGGGATGAAGGACATCCAGAATCTCTGGACCGCCGACAAGTGGGATCCCGATGCGCTGATGGCCAAATATCAGAAGGCCGGCGCCAAATATTTCATGGCGCTGGCCTGCCATCACGACAATCTCGATTGCTATGACAGCCGCTATCACGCCTGGAACAGCCTGCGCGTCGGGCCGAAGAAGGACATCGTCGGCATCTGGGAAAAGGCGGCGCGCAAGGCCGGCCTGAAATTCGGCGTGTCGAACCATGCCGCCCATGCCTGGCACTGGTATCAGCCCGCTTATGGCTATGATCCGGTCGGCCCGCAAAAGGGCGTGCGCTATGATGCGTATCGACTGCGCAAGGAAGACGGCAAGGGCCAATGGTGGGATGGCCTTGACCCGCGCGAACTTTATACCGGCGGCCATGCCGTGCTGCCCGACGGCATCGACACGATCGAGGCGATGGACAAGTGGCACGACGCCAATAACGGCCAGTGGATCGAGACCGGGCCGAAGGACGACCCGGCCTATGTCACCCGCTGGCTGCTGCGCCAGACCGACCTGGTGGCGAAATACAAGCCCGACATGGTCTATATGGACGATCATGAACTGCCCTTCGGACCGGTAGGGCTGGAAGCGGCGGCGGACTATTATAACCGGTCGATCGAATGGCACGGCAAGATCGACGTGGTCATGACCGGCAAGCAGCTCAAGCCCTATGCCCGGTTCGGCATCGTCCAGGATGTCGAGCGCGGCTATACCGACCATATCTGGGACGAGCCGTGGCAGACCGACACCTGCATCGGCGACTGGTTCTACAATATCGCCCGGCTGACCGACAAAAGCTACAAGAGCGCCGAACAGGTGATCCAGCGGCTGGCCGATGTCGTGTCGAAGAACGGCAATCTGATGCTGTCCATCCCACAGCCCGGCGACGGTTCCATCGACAGCGAGGCCGAGAAGATCCTGGACGCGATGGCGGGATGGATGGTGCATGGCGGCGAGGCGATCTTCGGTTCGCGCCCGTGGAAGCGCTATGGCGAAGGGCCGACCCAGGCGATCGTGGGCATGCAGAATGAGGAGAAGGCCAAGCCCTTCACCGCGCAGGACATCCGCTTCACCACCAACAAGGGCGCGCTCTATGCGCTGTTCCTGGGCAAGCCGGCCGGATCTACGACCATCCGCTCACTGGCGCGCGGCCAAGGGACTGGCACAATCGAGCGGGTGACGCTGCTCGGCGGCGGCCAGCTTGCCTTCCGTCAGGATGGCGCGGGCCTCCACTTCACCATGCCGCACGGCATCGATTTCGTCCCCGCCGTCCGCATCGACGGCCGGGGTCTGGTTTAATGCAAGTACAGGGAATGACTGGGATGATCGCAAAGGGCTTCAAGGCAAGACTGGCGGGGATCGCATTGGGTGCATCCTGCATCGCCATCGCCGCACCGGCGCTGGCCGCGCCGATGGCGCTGCTGGACCGCAATGGCAGCCGGGTCGCGATCGAACCCTATGCCCCCAATATCGTGCGCGTCACCATCGCGATGGACCCGGACCTGGCGCAGGCGGCACCGGGCGAAGGCCCCAATGCCAAGGCCGATGCCACCGGCTGGACCCATAGCAGCGACGCGACCGGCGACATCTTCACCTCCTCGGCGATCTCGCTGACGATCGATGCCCAGCCCTGGCCCGGTGCGCCGACCCAGATGCAGCGCTATTTCGCGCCGGCCCTGCCGCCGGTCAGCCTGTCGGTGAAGGATGCCAGCGGCACCGTCCTCACCAAGATGACCGGCTGGGAAATGGCGCCCGTGACCGTCAATGGCGAGAAGACCTTCAAGGTCGGCGCCAGCTTCGACGCGCCGCTGGACGAGCATTATTACGGCCTGGGCCAGAACCAGGAAGGCTATATGGATCTGCGCGGCAAGCAGATCGACTGTTCGCACAGCTATGACGCGCCGGCCGGCGAGACCGTCTGCGTCCCCTTCCTGGTCACCAACAAGGGCTATGGCATCGTCTGGGACAATCCGGCGCGCACTTTGGTGTGGCCGGGCCTGCACAATTCGACCCGTTTCCAGAGCCAGGTCGGCGAACGCGTGTCCTTCTTCGTCATCACCGGCAAGACCACCGATGACCTCTATGCCGGCTATGCCAAGCTGACCGGCGCGACGCCGCTGCCGCCCAAGGCCGGTTTCGGCCTGATCCAGAGCAAGGCGCGCTACGAGAGCCAGAAGGAATTGCTCGACGTCGCCAATGGCTATCGCCAGCGCAATCTGCCGCTCGATATCATGGTGCTGGACTGGTTCTACTGGACCCGCATGGGCCAGCTCGACATCGACCGCACCTATTATCCTGACCCCAAGGGGATGAACGACCAGCTCAACGCCATGGGCATGCGGTCGATCATCAGCGTGTGGCCGCGGTTCGAGCGCGAAGGCCGCTATTTCGAGTATCTCAAGTCCAAGGGCTGGTTCCTGAAGGACAAGGACGGCAATCCGGTCGACGGCCTGCCGATGCGGTCCGACCGGGCCGGCGCGCTGATCGACAGCACCAATCCGCAAGCGCGGGAATGGTTCTGGGGCAAGCTGCGCGACAATATTGCGAGCCAGGGCTTCGACTGGTTCTGGCTGGACGAGACCGAGCCGGATCTGGTGCCGGACGGCTATTTCTATTCGATCGGTTCGGGCGACCGCTATCATAACCTGTTCCCGCTGGTGCATACGTCGGGCGTGGCCGAAGGCTCGGAGCGCGACCGCCCCAATTTCCGCAACATGATCCTGGCCCGCGCCGCCTATCTCGGCTCGCAGCGCAATGGCGGCCTGTTCTGGTCGTCGGACATCAAGTCGACCTGGGAAGCGCTCGACCGGCAGGTGCCCGCCGGCCTCAACTTCACCGCGTCGGGCCTGGCCTATTGGGGCAGCGACATTGGCGGCTGGCAGTGGCCGAGCGGCCCCAAGGCGCAGCATCCGGTGCTGCTCGATCCGGCCGGCATGACGGCGGCGGGTGCGGATTATAGCGACTATCCCGAACTGTTCGTGCGCTGGTTCCAATATAGCGTGTTCACGCCGACGCTGCGCATCCATGGCCAGCGCCCGGACACGGAATTGTGGACCTATGGCAAGGCGGCCGAGCCGATCCTGGCCGACTGGCTGCGCCTGCGCTACACGCTGATCCCCTATATCTATGCGCTGGGCCGCCACACCTATGACACCGGCGCGCCGTTCATGCGCGGCCTGTTCATGGACTTCCCGAACGATCCCAAGGTGGCGGACATTGGCGACCAATATATGTTCGGCCCCGCCTTCCTGGTTGCCCCGGTGACCAAGCAGGGCCAGACCAAGCGGTCGGTCTATCTGCCCGCCGGCACCGCCTGGTATGATTATTGGACCAACCAGAAATATGAGGGTGGCCAGACGATCGAGGTGGATGCCCCGATCAACCGCATGCCGCTGTTCGTGAAGGCCGGTTCGATCGTGCCGATGGGCGTGCAGGTGAAGAGCACGGCCGAGAAGCAGGCCCTGGAGAACATCCGGGTTTATCCGGGTGCCGATGCGCGCTTCACCCTTTATGACGATGACGGCACGACCAATGCCTATCGCAAGGGTGGCATGAAGGCCGAGCTGGTCTGGGACGACAAGGCAAAGACGCTGACGAGCAAGACGAAGCTGCCCACCGGCCAGGCCATCAGCGGCCTGGTGCAGATCGTCGGTCAATAAGGAGACAAAGAAGATGACGGGTATCAATCGCCGCGAACTGGGCCTGGGCTTGGGCGCCGCCGCGCTGGGCGCGGGCCTGGCCGGCAGCACCGGTGCGAACGCGCAGGCCGCAGCCGCG
>NZ_LUFI01000041.1:0-53065 GCF_005281675.1 Sphingobium sp. MP9-4
CGCTCGCGCCGGGATGTGACATAGGCGTCGGTCGGGGACAGCATTGGGGCTTGAGGGCGCAGGATTGGCAGTCATGCTGACTGGCGCGGTAGCGCATGAAACCATCCTTATCGACGCCGGGCCGTGGGCTGACATAGTCCCTGCGATGCTGGACGAGGTGCTTGCCGCCGGGACAGACATAGAGATCGTTCCGGTGGTCATAGCGGAACGCGGTGTGCTGGAAGCTGCCGGTCCTGCGGCTTGCATGGTCGAAGACGGGGATATGCGGCTCAATGCCGCGCTCATGGACGAGCCAGGCAAGATTAGCCGCATCGCCATAGCCGGTATCGGCAGCTAACCGTTGGGGCCAGATGCCGGAGCGCTCCAGTGTCCTGTCGATCATCGTTCACTGCGCTGCCACCTCAGCCTGACGGATGGCGGTGCTGACCTCCACATCGACGATCACGGCATTAGCCAGATCGATGAGGTAGTTGGTGCTGTAGGCGAAGAAAGCCTGCCCACCATGGGCACCCGTCCAGCGTGCTGCCGGATCAGCCGGCCACAGATATTTGGGCGTGACGGGCGACGCCGCTCCGAAGGCCACCTCGTCGAGCACCTCCAGATACTCCCGAACAGCATGATTGACGATATCCGGCGAGAGCCCCTCTGCGCCGGGAACGCCGCACTGGCGATTGGCGTCGGCCTTGATCAGACTGGCGTCCACGGCAAAGCCTTCGCCACCGACCAGTCCTTCCTGGATGCAACGCGAGACGGTCATCTCGAACAGCTGCCGTAACAGATCACTGTCCCGGAAGCGGCCGTGCCGGTTCTTCGAGAATGTTGAGTGATCGGGCACGGATCCGTCGAGACCGAGGCGGCAGAACCAGCAAGAGGCCAGATTGAGATGCACTTCCTCGCACGGCCGCCGCTCAGGCCGGATTCCCAGACAATAGCCGATCAGTAGCATCCGGATCATCAGTTCAGGATCAATCGAGGGCCGGCCCGTCTCGCTATAGAATGACCGCAGCTTCTCCCAGATCCCGTCCAGATCAACGAAACGATCCACCGCCCGCAACAAGTGGCTCTGGGGAACATGATCTTCCAGGCTGAAGCTGTAAAACAGCGCCTCCTGCATCACCGTCCAATCACCCATCATCAGCCTGTCTCCTAACAACAAAGCCAGTGAATCAGGGCCGCGCCATCACTGCAAGGCTGGGTTTTCAACAATATCGGTCGTTGGATGTCATCGCAAAACCGCCGGCTATGCGAAGGGGGGCTGTCCTATTTGGCGCAAGCCTGATCTATTCGAACCATGGAAAGTCGTCTCGATTTTGGCTGTACTGCTGACATTGTCGCTTTGGTGTCGCTTCGAGGTCGCCTGACTGCCGCGTCATGGGCGCGTAGCACGCGCAAATGGCCCGAAATGCCCTAACGGCACTGTGAACTTCGGACGAAAATAAACTGTCGCGTCGATTGCTGCGCTGACCGCCGGATGTTTGCGCTGTCCTACAAGCCGTCATCCAGCCTAAACTCAATCTGCTCCTTGATCTGTTGAGCCCCTCTCGCGCCTCATGGCCGCATCAGGCTGTCGGCTTTTTCTCGAAGCCGTTCAGCGCCTCGACCGGCGCGTTTGCCGCCTCGATCCGCGCGACCTTTGCTGCGGGCGGGCCATCCTGTGCCAGCGTGACGAAGTGATCGACCATGTCCGCCTCGCCCTGCACCAGCGCCTCGACACTGCCATCCATCCGGTTGCGAACCCAACCTGTGAGGCCCAGGCTGCGGGCGGTCTCGACCGTCCAGTTGCGATAGAAGACGCCCTGCACCTGGCCGAGGATCATCAGGTGGCGGGCGATGACCAGCATCAGCGGATCCGCTTGATCCAGGTCTGACCGCCTTCGCGCACTTCGGTGGTGAAATTGGGGATGGCGGCGATCAGATCGGACAGGCGCTTGAAGCCATAATTGCGCACATCGAAGCTGGAGCGGTTGCCGACCCGCTGGCCGACCGGCCCCAGCGCGACGAAACCGCGCTCGTCCCGCTTCGCCTCGTCATAGGCATCAATCAGCAGGCGCACGACTTCCGGGTCCACAGCCGCGCCGGTGCCCGCCGGTGCAGGCGTCGCCGCCGTCGGGGGCGAGGCCGGCGTTGCGGCGGGCTTTGCAGCCGCGCTGCTCTTGGCCGGCGTCTTCTTCTTGGGTGCTGCCGCCGGTTTGGCCACCGGCACCTCGACCGGGCGCAGAGCCGCGACGTCGATGAAGCGGGTGCAGGCGCGGCGGAAGCCTTCGGGCGCATTGGCGTTGCCGAAGCCATAGACCGGAATGCCGTCCTGGCGCAGGCGCGTCACCAAGGGGGTGAAGTCGCTGTCACTCGACATCAGGCCGAAGCCGTCGACGCGCCCGCTGGACGGCAGGTCCATCGCGTCGATCGTCATCTTCATGTCGGTGGCATTCTTGCCCTTGGTCAGGTCGAACTGCTGCTGCGGCTCGATCGCCTGCGCGACGGAGAGCGCCGCCCAGGTCTTGAGCGTCGCCTTGTTCCAATTGCCATAGGCACGGCGGATATTGACCGTGCCCAGCTCCGCCAGCACGGTCATCACCGCATCAAAATGGGCCGCCGACGCATTGTCCGCGTCGATCAGCAGGGCGATATTGCCGCGCCCTTCCTGCCGCATGGGCATGATGCGCCTCCCGTCAGGCTGCGGCGAAAACGCCGGTCTGTTCGTCCAAGATATGAAGCTGGCCATCGGAAATGGCGAAGAAGCTGCCGACCAGCTTCAGTTCGCCGCTTTTTTCCTTGGCCCGCACGCAGGGGAAGCTGCGCAAATTGGTAAGGCTGACCTTCACGCCTTCCTGCTCCATGGCGCGCTCAACCTCACGGTCGCGCTGGTCGCCATAGCGGTCCACCACCACGTCGCGGGCATCATCAAGCAGTTGTATCCAGTTATGGATGAAGCCGCCTTCACCCGGAGGCGCATCCTTGAGGTCATGGCTGAGCGCCGCCTTGCAGCCGCCGCACTTGCCATGGCCCATAACGACGATCTCGCCGACCTTGAGCACCTGAACGGCGAATTCCAGCGCAGCCGACACGCCGTGCCAGCCCGGATTGGTTTCGAACGGCGGCACCAGCGCGGCGACATTGCGGACGACGAAGATTTCGCCGGGGCTGGTGTCGAAGATCTGGGCCGGGTCGACTCGGCTGTCGGAACAGGCGATCACCATCACGCGGGGGCTCTGCCCTTCGTTGAGTTCGTCCCATCGTTCGCGCTGCTGGGACCAGCCGGTGTCACGGAAGCGGCGATAGCCTTCGAGCATGTCTGCAAAGTCGGTCATGATGATTGATGTGCCGCACAAAGAGAGGGCTGGCAAGTATGGTCCTGCATCGCTATCTGGGGCCGATGAACGACATTGCCCCGATCCCCGTCCCCGGTCAGCCCGCCACGACCGAGCGTGCCCGCAAGCCTGACTGGATCCGCGTCAAGGCGCCGACCAGCCCCGCTTATCACGAGACGCGCAAGCTGATGCGGGAAAAGGGTTTGAACACGGTCTGCGAGGAAGCGGCCTGCCCGAATATCGGCGAATGCTGGACCAAGAAGCACGCCACGGTGATGATCCTGGGCGATGTCTGCACCCGCGCCTGCGCCTTCTGCAACGTCAAGACCGGCATGCCGCGCAAGGTGGACGTCAACGAGCCGCAGAACCTGGCCGATGCCGCCGCCGAGATGGGGCTGGAACATATCGTCATCACCTCGGTCGATCGCGACGACCTGCCCGATGGCGGCGCCAGCCAGTTCGTCAAGGTGATCGAGGCACTGCGTCGCACGACGCCGGGCACCACGATCGAGATCCTGACTCCCGACTTCCGCAACAAGCATGAGCGCGCGGTCGCGATGATCGTCGAGGCGCGCCCGGACGTCTATAACCATAATCTGGAAACCGTGCCCCGGCTCTACCCGACCATCCGTCCTGGTGCGCGTTACTACGCGTCGCTGCGCCTGCTGGAGAGCGTCAAGAAGCTCGATCCGTCGATCTTCACCAAGTCGGGCATCATGCTGGGTCTGGGCGAGGAACGTCTGGAGGTTCATCAGGTGATGGACGACATGCGCTCGGCGGACATCGACTTCCTGACCATGGGCCAATATCTGCAGCCCACGCCCAAACATGCCAAGGTGATGGAATTCGTCACCCCGGCCGCGTTCAATGCCTATGCGGCGATCGCGCGGGCCAAGGGCTTCCTGCAGGTGGCGTCGAGCCCGCTGACCCGATCGAGCTATCATGCCGGCAAGGACTTCGCTGAGATGCGCGCCGCGCGCGAGGCAAAGCTGGCCAAGGCGGCCGCCGCAAAGGCCTGACCGGCGAATGCCCAAGCATAACGAGACCCGCCAACTGCCCTATAGTCCGGAACAGATGTTCGACCTAGTGTCGAACGTCTCGGCCTATCCGCAATTCCTGCCCTGGGTCAGCGCGATCCGTATCCGCTCTGACAGCGAGAGCGAGATGGTCGCGGACATGATCGTCGGCTTCAAGGGGATCAGCGAGAGCTTCACCTCGCGCGTCCACAAACATCGCCCGGACCATGTCCGCGTCGATTATCTCAACGGCCCGCTCAAGCATCTCCACAATGAATGGCGCTTCCGCGACGACGGGCAGGGCGGCGTGCTGGTGGATTTCGAGGTCGAGTTCGAATTCAAGAACCGGATATTCGAGATGCTCGCCGGTCAGTTTTTCGACAAGGCGCTGCGCAAGATGATCGGCGCGTTCGAAACGCGCGCGGCAGCGCTTTACGGCGCTGGCGAGTCGGGTAGCAGCAGTTCGAGCGCACACAACGCCGCCTGAAGGCGGACGCCGCCGCGGCCATTATCCTCGAAATGATGCATGTCGGCCACGACCTTGTCGGGGCTGCCGCCCCGTTCTGCGCGCGCGAACACGACGGTGCCGACCGGCTTCTGCTCGCTGCCGCCGCCCGGCCCGGCGATGCCGGTGATGGCGACCGCGACATGCGCGTGGCTTTTCTTGAGCGCGCCCTGCGCCATCGCCCAGGCGGTGGCGATGGAGACTGCGCCGAACGTGTCCAGTACATCGTGGGAAACTTTCAGAAGTTCCGCCTTCATGTCATTGGAATAAGTAATGAAACCTGCCTCGAAGACGTCGGAGGAGCCGGCGATTTCGGTAAGCGCTGCAGATACCAGGCCGCCGGTGCAGCTTTCGGCGACTGCGACGGTGCGGCCGGCGCGGCGGTTGGCGATGATGACCTTTTCGGCGAGGTCGACGAGTTGGGCGGGCAGGATGGTGTTGGGCATGGTCGGCTCAGAATAGCGTGGGGAGGGAGAGGGTGGCAACCGCCTGCGCGGCGATGCCCTCGCGCCGGCCGGCGAAACCCAGCCGCTCGGTGGTGGTGGCTTTCACGCTGATCCGGTCGAGCGGAACCGCCAATATCTCGGCGATCCGGGCGCGCATGGCGTCGCGATGCGGCCCGATCTTGGGCGCCTCGCAGATGATGGTGAGGTCGACATGGTCGATCCGGCCGTCCCGTTTCAGGACCAGATCGCGGGCATGGGCGAGAAAGCGATCCGACGAGGCGCCGCGCCATTGTGGATCGGACGGCGGGAAATGGCTGCCGATATCACCATCGGCGAGCGCGCCGAGGATCGCATCGACGATAGCATGGAGGGCGACATCGGCATCGCTGTGGCCGGCGAGGCCCCGGTCATGCGGGACCAGTACGCCGCCGAGCCACAATTCTTCGTTGGGCGCGAGGCGATGGACGTCATAGCCCATGCCGACGCGGGTGGTGCGGGCGTCCACGATGCGTGCTTCGGCGCGAGCGAAGTCTTCGGGATAGGTCAATTTCTCAAGCCTTTCATCGCCCTGCACCAAAATGACGTCATGGCCCCAGGCGCGCAATATCTGGGCATCGTCGGTTGCTTCCCTAGTTTCGTCCCAGTCGCGGTGGGCGGCCAGGATGGTCTCGAAGCGGAAGGCCTGCGGCGTCTGCACGCGATGCAGGTCGGCGCGATCGACGCCGTCGCCCATCTGCGCGCCCTCGCTGCGTACCAGCGTATCGGCGACGGGCAGGGCGGGGATGGCGCCTTCGGCATCTTCCAGCGCGGCCAGCAGCCGGTCGACGACCGATGCGGGCAGGAACGGGCGGGCGGCGTCATGGATCAGCACGACATCTGCGCCGCCGGCCGCTGCGATCGCCTCCAGCCCGGCCCGGACCGAGCCGCGTCGACTATCCGCGCCGGTGACGACATGGGCGATGCGATCGCCGAGCATGGCCTGGGCGCGGTCTTCCTCGCCTGCGCCCAGGACAATGTGGATGGCCGACACGCGGCCATGCGCCGTCAGCGCGTCATGGGCATGGGCCAGCACGGCCTTGCCGCCAATCTGCCGATATTGTTTGGGAATGTCGCCACCGGCCCGGCTTCCCTGCCCGGCGGCGACGATCAGCGCGACGATCCTGCTGTTCGATGTCATGCAGCGGCGCATAGACGCTCTGCCCCATGCTCGCCAACTACTAAAGCGCTACACATGGTCCGGGGCCCGCCTTGTCGTCGCGGCCATTTTC
The DNA here is from genome assembly GCF_005281675.1 of Sphingobium sp. MP9-4. NCBI lineage: Bacteria > Pseudomonadati > Pseudomonadota > Alphaproteobacteria > Sphingomonadales > Sphingobiaceae > Sphingobium > Sphingobium sp. MP9-4. Next base: position 6,544 of record NZ_LUFI01000041.1, read on the forward strand.
GGCTAAGGGCTGCCTGTTTTTTAGGCAGTGATAGAAGATGACGCGCAGGCTTTCCCCCATTTCCGTTGGACCGGTGACGGTCGACATGCCGGTCATATTGGCGCCGATGACCGGTGTCACCGACATGCCCTTCCGCACTCTGGTTCGCCGTTTCGGGTCGGGCCTCAACGTCACCGAGATGATCGCGAGCGCGGCGATGATTCGCGAAACGCGCCAGTCGCTGCAGAAGGCCGCCTGGCATCCGCTGGAAGAACCGGTGTCGATGCAGCTGGCCGGTTGTTCGCCGACGGAAATGGCCGAAGCCGCCAAGCTGAACGCTGATCGCGGTGCGGCGATCATCGACATCAACATGGGCTGCCCGGTGAAGAAGGTCGTTAACGGCGATGCGGGCAGCGCGCTGATGCGCGACCTGCCGCTGGCGGCGGCGCTCATCAAGGCGACGGTCGAGGCGGTCGATGTGCCAGTGACGGTCAAGATGCGCATGGGCTGGGATCATTCGAGCCTCAACGCGCCCGAGCTGGCGCATATCGCCGAAGATCTGGGCGCGAAGCTGATCACGGTTCATGGTCGCACCCGCTGCCAGATGTACAAGGGCAGCGCCGACTGGGGCTTCGTGCGCTCGGTCAAGGAGGCGGTCAAGCTGCCGGTGATCGTCAATGGCGACATCTGCTCGATCGAGGACGCGGAAACCGCGCTCGACCAGAGCGGCGCCGACGGCGTGATGATCGGCCGTGGCGCCTATGGCAAGCCGTGGCTGCTGGGCCAGGTGATGCACTGGTTCGCCACCGGCGAGCGTCGTGCCGACCCGAGCCTTGCCGAGCAATATGATCTGATTACAGAGCATTATCGGATGATGCTCGACCATTATGACAATATGACTGGCGTCAACATGGCACGCAAGCATATCGGCTGGTACACCAAGGGCCTGACCGGATCGGCGGAGTTCCGCAACACGGTCAATCAGGAGGCCGACGCGCAGCGGGTGCTGGATATGCTGGCCGCCTTCTACGAGCCGCTGATTGCGGCGGATGAACCGGCGGTGGCACTTCAGGCTGCATGACCATGCCATTGCCGTCCCTCCCGCCGCTCCAGATGCAGCAGGATGGACCATCCCTGTCGGAACTGATGACGGCGCTACCGGTCGCGACCTTGGTGGTGCGGCCGGATAACGGCATCGCCGATGCCAATGTGCGAGCGGAAACCCTGCTCAACATGGCGCGGTCGGCAATCATCGGTAGCGATGTTGCACGCACTGTGCGGATCGCCGAGGCTGGCGCGCGGTTCGATATCTGGCACAGCAACAAGCCGATCGCTGCCTATGATATCAAGGTCCATGCCGGGCGCACCGCCGAGATGGAGGTCGATCTGATGATTTCCCCCATCGTCGATCATGAGGGTTGGCGGGTCGTGTCGATCCATGCGCAGGGGCAGGCCCGCAAGATCGGCCATCGCGGCACGGCGGGCGGCGCGCGATCGGCGGTCGGCGCGGCGGCAATTTTGGCGCATGAGATCAAGAACCCGCTGTCGGGCATTCGCGGTGCTGCGCAGTTGTTGGAAACGAGCAATGGCGGCAGCGATGCGGCGCTGACCCAACTCATCTGCAACGAGGTCGACCGGATCGCCGCGCTGATCGACCGGATGCAGGATTTCACGACCGACCGCACGCTGGAATGCGGCCCCGGCAACATCTATCCGCTGATCGATCGCGCATCGCATATTGCGGCGGCTGGTTTTGCCAAGAATGTAAAAATTATAAAGCGTTATGATCCATCCCTACCATTCGCGATCATCAATGACGATGCGCTGGTGCAGGTGATGATCAACCTGCTGAAGAATGCGGCGGAAGCGCTGGAGCATGTCGAGCAGCCCTGCATTCGCGTGGAGACGGCTTTCCGGCATGGCATGTCGGTGCTGGTCGGCGATCGCAAGGGCAGCGCCGTGCTGCCGATCGAGATCGTGGTGATCGACAATGGACCGGGCGTGCCCGAACATATTCTGGACCACCTCTTCAACCCGTTCATCACGGGCAAGCGGGACGGGCAGGGGCTCGGCCTAGCACTGGTCGACAAGTTGGTTAGGGACATGAGCGGTTTCGTGCAATATTCCCGCGATCAGGAAGCCGGGGAGTCGACCTTCCGCATCCTGCTGCCGATGGGCATGGGCTGATGGCCGCGACGGGCACGGTTCTGGTCGTCGATGATGATCCCGCCATCTGCGTGGTGGTAGGGGAAGCTCTGCGGCGCCAGGGGCACAAGGTGAAGATCGCCGGATCGATCCGCGAGCGCACGGCGTTGATGGAGAGTTTTTCGCCCGACATTCTGATCACCGACGTCATGCTGCCGGATGGCGATGGGCTGGATGGCGTGGCAGAGATTATCGAGCGCAAGCCCGACCTGAATGTTATCATTCTTTCTGCACAGAACACCCTGAACACTGCGATCCGGGCGACGGAGAAGGGGGCGTTCGAATATCTTCCAAAGCCGTTCGATCTCAATGAGTTGACGCGCGCTGTTGCGGACGCCTTGGGGCATCGATCGGGCGGGGCGGACGCGAGCGAGCAAGGATTGCCGCATGATGGCCTGCCGCTGGTGGGGCGATCGCCTGCGATGCAGGAAGTCTATCGCACCATTGCCCGCGTTCTTTCCAATGATCTCAGCATATTGGTGCTGGGCGAGTCGGGGACGGGCAAGGAGCTGGTGGCCGAAGCCATCCATAGCCTGGGCCAGCGACGCACCCGGCCCTTCGTCGCGATCAACATGGCGGCCATTCCGCGCGAGCTGATCGAAGCCGAACTGTTCGGCTACGAAAAGGGCGCCTTTACCGGCGCGCAGGCACGGACCGCCGGCAAGTTCGAGCAGGCGCAGGGCGGCACCCTGTTCCTGGATGAAATCGGCGACATGCCGATGGAGGCGCAGACAAGGCTGCTCCGCGTGCTCCAGTCGGGCGAGGTGACCACGGTCGGCGGGTCGAAGCCGGTCCGCGTCGATGTCCGCATCATCGCCGCCACCAACAAGGATCTGCCGCGGCTGATCGAGGAAAACCGGTTCCGTCAGGACCTCTATTATCGGCTCAATGTCGTGCCGGTGTCGCTGCCGCCTTTGCGCGAACGGCGCGAGGACGTGATCTTGCTGGCGCGCCATTTCCTGGATCGGGCAGCGCAGGACGGCTTGCCGCGCAAGGCGCTGGCCGAGGATGCCGCGCAGTTGCTGATGGCCTATCATTGGCCCGGCAATGTGCGCGAGTTGCAGAATATCATGCAGCGGCTTGCCGTGCTGAGCCGCGAGAATGTGATCGCGGCCGACATGCTGCGCCACGCGCTGCCGCTGGATGCCGTGCCGGCCGACCATGCCGCACCCGCAGGGCAGCTTGCGCAGGCCGTGCGGGAATGGACCAAGCGGCAACTGGGCATCGGGCTGGGGCAGGCCAATCCCCAGTTGCATGACAATCTGCTGGCGGTGATCGAGCCGATCCTGCTGCAGGAAACGCTGGCCAGCGTCGATGGCAACCAGATCCGCGCCGCCGGCCTGCTCGGCATCAATCGCAACACGCTGCGCAAGAAGCTGACCGATTATGGCCTCGACCCGCTGCAACTGCGGCTGAGCGACTAGCGAGGGCGAGACGAAGCGCCCAATCGCATCGACCAGCGACATGGTTTTATGTAAAAACTGTGTTTGATCGGGCACGGCATTGTTGTAACGAAGCCACTATGACTGGTGCGGTGACAATCCCCCGACGGGGGCAGGCTTGGGCAAGGCTGATCCGGCCTTACCTGCGCAACGGTCGCCTGGCCGCCGCGATCGAAGCGGTCACGCTCATCCTTTTCCTGGGCACCGCTGGGCTGACCTATCGCCTGCTGTCCGGGCAGGACCAGTCCTACACCCTGTTGACCCCGCCGATCGTGGCGCTGTTGCTGGTCGCCAATCTGGTGCCGGCGATCGCGCTGCTGATGCTGCTGGGGCGTCGTGTGGCCAAGCGTCGGGCCGCAAAATCGGCGATCGGCAGCGATGGTCAGCTCCACGTCCGCCTGGTGGCGATCTTCTCCGTCGTGGCCAGCGTGCCGATGCTGCTGGTGGTGATCTTTGCGTCGCTGCTGTTCCAATATGGCGTGCAATTCTGGTTTTCGGACAGCGCGCGCGGCATGCTCCAGAATGCCAGCGATCTGGCGCGCGGCTATTATGAGCAGAATTTGCGCGAGGTCCGCGACGAGACGCTGACCATGGCGAGCGATCTGCGCGACTATCTGGGCCAATCGAGCGTTTCCAGTCCCCGCTTTGCCGAGGGCTATATCTATCAAGTGGTGACGCGAAAGCTGAACCGGTCGGCGATCATCGAGATCGGCAAGGACGGCGTGGCGCGGACCGCTGCGACGGTCGATCCCGAGAGCCGGCCGGCGTCCGAAATGTTGTCGGCCGATGTGGTCAAGCGCCTGGCGTCCGGCGAGGATGTGGTGGTGGCCGCCAAGCCGAACCAGATCGAAGCGGTGACGCTGCTTTACCCCAATTCCAAAATCTACCTCTATGCCACGCGCAATGCCGGCAGTTCGTCCTTCTCCAATGTGGAGCGGGCGCAGAAGGTGTTGGGTGATTATGATCTGTTCGCGGCGCAATCCCGCGCGTTGCAATTACGGTTCAACCTGCTGTTGTTCGTGGGATCGCTGTTGCTGGTCGGCATCGCCGTCTACATCGCGCTGGCGGTGGCGGACTGGATGGTGCGGCCGGTCAACGAACTGGTGACAGCGGCCCGCAAGATCACGGCGGGCGACCTGTCCGCGCGCGTGACCAGCCCGGCCAGCCGGGATGAAATCGGTACGCTCGCCTCCGCCTTCAACCGCATGACGCAGCGGTTGGAAGCGCAGACCGGCGCGCTGGTCGCGGCCAACAGCCAGCTTGATGAGCGGCGCGCCTTTATCGAGGCGATCCTGTCGGGCGTAAGTGCCGGCGTGCTTTCGGTCGATCGCGGCGGCGTGATCCAGTTGCTGAACAGCTCGGCCGCCGCGATCCTGGTGCGTGAAGGCGATGATCCGGTCGGACGGCCGCTGGCCGAGATTTCGGCTGAACTGGCCGAACTGGTTGCGTCGCAGGAGGATGCCGGGATTGTCCAGGTGCGCGCCCAAGGCGACCTCCGCACGCTGGCGGTCAAGGTGTCGGAAGATGTGTCCGGCCATATCCTGACCTTCGACGACATCACCCAGCAATTGTCGGATCAGCGGCGTGCAGCCTGGTCGGATGTGGCGCGGCGCATCGCGCATGAGATCAAGAACCCGCTGACCCCGATCCAGCTGGCAGCCGAACGCCTGCAGCGCCGCTATGGCGAGGAGGTGACGAGCGACAAGCCGACCTTCGCCCGGCTGACCGGCACGATTGTGCGGCAGGTGGGTGATTTGCGCCGCATCGTCGACGAATTCTCCTCCTTTGCGCGCATGCCCAAGCCGGTGTTCCGGCGCGAGGCGCTGGGCGACATCGCCCGCCACGCGCTGTTCCTGCACGAGGTGGCTCATCCCGATATTCGCTTCGCCTTCGACGCGGATGCCGGGGAGATGGAGATGGTGTGCGATCGCCGCCAGCTTGGCCAGGCGCTGACCAATATCGTCAAAAATGCGGTCGAGGCGATCGAGCCGAAGCCGGCGCCCGAGGATGGCGGGGTGCGCGGCCATGTGCGCATGCGCCTGCATGAGGCTGATGGCGCGCTGGTAATCGAAGTGCGCGACGATGGCATCGGCCTGCCGCCCGAACGTGAACGCATCCTGGAGCCCTATATGACCACGCGGTCGAAGGGGACGGGTTTGGGCTTGGCCATCGTCAAGAAGATTGTCGAAGAACATATGGGCGAAATCCGCTTCGATGACGCGGAAGGCGGGGGCGCGCGGGTGACGCTGCGCTTCCCTGTCGCAGCCCTGGAGAAACTGGAAGAGGGGCAGGTGGTTGCCTTGCCCAAAGGAAAAGTGACGGCCAATGGCGCTTGATATTCTGATAGTCGACGACGAAGAGGACATTCGCGATCTGGTTGCGGGTGTGCTGGAAGATGAGGGTTTTACCACCCGCACCGCCGCCAATAGCGACAGCGCGATCGAAGCGCTGGACAGCCGGCGCCCCTCGCTGGTGCTGCTCGATGTCTGGCTGCAGGGCTCGAAGCTCGACGGGCTGGAACTGCTAGAGGAGATCAAGCGGCGTGACGCGACCGTCCCGGTGCTGATGATCTCCGGTCATGGCAATATCGACACGGCGGTGGCGGCGATCCGCAAGGGCGCGGCCGATTTCATCGAGAAGCCGTTCGAGGCGGACCGGCTGCTCCATCTGGTGGCGCGCGCCACCGAGACCGAGCGGCTGCGGCGCGAGAACCAGACGCTGCGCGCGCGCTTTGGCCAGGATGATGAGCTGACCGGCACGTCGGCATCGATCAACGGCGTGCGGGCGACGATCAAGAAGGTTGCAGGCACCGGCAGCCGGGTGCTGATTTCCGGCCCGGCCGGCGTCGGCAAGGAAGTTGCCGCCCGCATGCTGCACAGCTGGAGCGGGCGGGCCGATGCGCCCTTCATCATCGTCGCCGCGGCGCGGATGGACCCGGACCGGGTCGAGGAAGAGCTGTTCGGCGTCGAGGATCCCAGCGGCTTGGTGCGTCCCGGTTATCTGGAACAGGCGCATGGCGGCACGCTCTATCTGGACGAGATCGCCGACATGCCGGTCACCACCCAGGGCAAGATATTGCGGGTGCTGACCGACCAGAGCTTCACCCGCGTCGGCGGGCAGCGGCAGGTGAAGGTCGACGTGCGCGTCATTTCCTCGACCGCGCGCAACCTGACGGCGGAGATCGAGGAGCGGCGCTTCCGCGAGGATCTCTTCTATCGGCTCAATGTCGTGCCCTTGCAGATCCCGTCGCTGTCCGAGCGGCGCGACGATATTCCGCCGCTGGTCGAGCATTATCTGGCGCGCTTCGCCGCCGATCGCCGGGTCAATCCGCCCGAGATCGCCAGCGATGCCATGGCGGCGCTGCAGGCCAATGAATGGCCGGGCAATGTCCGCCAACTGCGCAACGTGATCGAACGGACGATGATCCTGGCGCCGGGGGACCGGATCGGGCGGATTGAACTGGACATGTTGCCGGCCGAGCTGACGAGCGGCGGCGGCGGGGATGGCATCGGCCAGTCGGCGATCATGGGCGCGCCGCTGCGCGAGGCGCGTGAAAGTTTCGAACGGGAATATCTGCGCATCCAGATCCGCCGCTTTTCCGGCAATATCTCGCGCACCGCGACCTTCATCGGCATGGAGCGGTCTGCGCTGCACCGCAAACTGAAATTGCTGGGCATTACCGACGGAAAGGACGGCTGACGCTAGGGAAATTCCCGATGGCGATGTCAGGCATGGACGCCCCTTCGCAATTGCGGTAGGATTGCCTCGCCCTCGACAAGCGGGGGCAGGCAAGACACCTCCGCCCAGAGGTGCGAGAGCGGGTAACGTCCCGCCAATAAAGGACTGGCAAAAACCATGGCCGACAAAGTGAACAACCTTCAGGATATTTTCCTCAACAGCCTGCGCAAATCGAAGACCCCGGTGACCATGTTCCTGGTCAAGGGCGTTAAGCTGCAGGGCATCATCACCTGGTTCGACAATTTTTCCGTGCTGCTGCGCCGGGATGGTCAGTCGCAGCTGGTCTACAAGCATGCCATTTCGACGGTCATGCCGGCCCAGACGATGGACCTGACCGATCTGCGCAAGGCCAGTGACGGCAATGGCAAGCCGCGCCTGCTGCAGGAAATCTTCCTGAGCGCCGTGCGCAAGTCGGGCAGCCCGGTGACCATGTTCCTGGTCAACGGCGTGATGCTCCAGGGCGAGATCGCCGCCTTCGACCTGTTCTGCATGCTGCTCGAACGCGACGGCATGGTGCAGTTGGTCTACAAGCACGCCATTTCGACCGTGCAACCGCTCCATTCGCTCGACCTGTCGGGCGAGAACGAGCAGGACGACTGATCGTCCACGCCGCATCCGGTCTTCCCGCCGATCCGCGCGGGTAGACCGGAGCGCGGCCAGATGCTCTAAGCTGACATGGCCATATTCAATCGCGACTCCGAGGACGAAGTGGCGCGCGGTGCGCGTGCCGTCGTCGTGCATGCCGAAACCCATGGCGGCGACCGCCGCGACAGCGACGCCCGGCTGGAGGAAGCCCGTGGCCTGGCCCTGGCGATCGGCATCGATGTGCGTGCCGCCCAGAGCTTCCGCGTCCGCGACCGCAAGCCCGCCACGCTATTCGGTAGCGGCCAGGTCGACCAGATCGCCACGCTGGTGAACCAGGAAGAGGCCGAACTGGTCATCGTCGACAATGCGCTGACCCCGGTGCAGCAGAGCAATCTGGAAAAGGGAACCGGCGCCAAGGTGATCGACCGGACCGGGCTGATCCTGGAAATTTTCGGCGAGCGCGCCGCCACCAATGAAGGGCGGCTGCAGGTCGAACTCGCCCATCTCGACTATCAGGCGGGCCGGCTGGTGCGCAGCTGGACCCATCTTGAGCGCCAGCGCGGCGGTTTCGGCTTCCTCGGCGGTCCGGGCGAAACCCAGATCGAGGCGGACCGGCGCATGATCCGCGACCGCATGGCCAAGATCCGGCGCGAACTGGATCAGGTCACCAAGACGCGCGGCCTGCATCGCGCCCGGCGCCAGCGCGCGCCCTGGCCGGTGATCGCGTTGGTCGGCTATACCAATGCCGGCAAGTCGACCCTGTTCAATCGCCTGACCGGCGCCGAGGTGATGGCCGAGGATCTGCTGTTCGCCACGCTCGACCCGACGATGCGGCAGATCGTGCTACCGGGGCTGGACAAGGCGATCCTGTCCGACACGGTCGGCTTCGTCTCCGACCTGCCGACCCAGTTGATCGCGGCCTTTCGTGCGACGCTGGAGGAAGTGCTGTCGGCCGACATCATCGTCCATGTCCGCGACATCGCTCATCCCGATACCGAAGCGCAGCGCGACGACGTGCTGGACGTGCTGAGTGAACTGGGCGTGGCCGGCGAAGGGGCGCTGGAGCGCGGCGATGGCGAGGGCGATCCGCCGCCGATCATCGAGGCGTGGAACAAGCTGGACCTGCTCGACGCGGAGAGCGCCGCGCAGGCGCGCGAGATTGCGGCCCGGCATGATGATGTCGTCATCATCTCGGCCTTGACCGGCGAGGGTGTCGAGGGGCTGCAGCGGGCGATCAGCAGCCGGCTGACGCGCGGTGCGCGGGTTCACAGCCTGCGCCTGCCGATCGCCGATGGGGCCGCCCTCGCCTGGCTGCACGAGCATGGCGAGGTACTGGCAACGCGCCCGAGCGAGGCGGAGATGCAGGTGGATGTCCGCCTGTCCGACTCCGGCCTCGCCCGTTTCCTCAAGCGCGACCGTTAGAGCAAATTCCGATCCGACTGCGTCAGATCGGTTGCTCTAAGTTTTTGGTTTAACGCGTTTTCCGAGTCATCAGGTGATTCCACCTGATTAGAAAACGCTCTAATCGGGCAGTCGCGTCACGAAATCCTGTACGACGCGGGCCGAATTGGCCGAGGCGAGCGCCATGAAGACGCTCATCTGGTTCTGTTCGGCGTCGCCGCCGGCGAGATCCGAGAGGCTGCGGAAGGCGAGGAAGGGCACGCGATTGGCATAGGCGACCTGCGCCACGGCCGCGCTTTCCATGTCCAGCACCTGCGCCTGGAAGGTGGCGAACAGATATTGGCGATAGGCGGCATTGTCCATGAAGGCGGGGCCGCTGATACCGCGCCCGCCGACATGCAGGCTGGGCTGGTGCGGCAGGCATTTGGCAGTGGCGGCATCGGCGCAACGGGCCAGGCTTTCCGAGGATGACAGGGCGCGGGCGATGGCGAGCAAAGCGGGATCGGCCGGGAAGGCGCGGTGCCAGCTCTTGGCTTCGGCCTCATTGCCGACCTCGACATCGCGCGGGAAGATCATGCCATAATTGGGCAGGTCGTTGCCCGGCGTGCGGAAGATCGGCGCAAAGCCGCCCGGCGCCTCGCGCGCGATCGTGCTTTCCATGAACTGGCCCCAGTCGGCCGCGACCACGACATCGCCGATATGCAGCGACGGATCGATGCCGCCGGCAATGCCGGAAAAGAGGATGCGCTTCACCGCGAAGCGATCGACCAGCCACTGGGTGGTCATCGCGGCATTGACCATGCTGACGCCGCTCTCGACCAGCAGCACCGGCTTGCCGGCCATCTGGCCAAGCGTCACCGGTACGCCGTTGACGCGCACCGTGCGGGGCCGCTCGATCCGATCGACGAGCGCGGCATGTTCGGGCGGGAAGGCGGTCATGATCGCCGTGCGTGGTTGCTCGTCCAGTTTCTGGGCGAGGGCAGGGCTGGCGGTCAGCAGGCCGACCAGGGCGAGGAGATATTTCATGCGGCGGCAACCCAGGCAAAGCGGATGACGATCAGGATAGCGAGCAGGAAGAGCAGCCAGTCGGCGCGGCTCATCTTGCCGCGCAGCAGCTTCAGGATGGCATGGGCGACAATGCCGAAGGCGATGCCGTTGGCGATCGAGAAGGTGAGGGGGATGAGCGCGAGGGTGAGGAAGGCGGGGACGGCCTCGAACGGTTCTTCCCAGCTGACTTCCACCAGTGGCGCCATCATCAGGCTGCCGACCAGGATCAGCGCAGGCGCCGTCGCATAGAGCGGCACCAGGCCGGCATAGGGCGCGGCGAAGATGGTGACCAGGAACAGCAGGCCGGTGACGATGGCGGTGAGGCCCGTGCGCCCGCCCGCCGCAACGCCGGCTGCGCTTTCGACATAGGATGTGACGGTGCTGGTGCCCGCCGTCGCACCGACCATTGTCGCGGCCGCGTCGGCGATCAGGATGCGGTTGAGATTGGGCACGCTGCCGTCCGGGCGAGCGAGGCCGGCGCGCTTGGTCACCGCCATCAGCGTTCCGAGATTGTCGAACAGGTCGACGAACAGGAAAACGAAGATAATCTCCAGCACGCCGATGCCATGGCTGCCGGCGAAGACCGCACCAAGATCGAGATGGAAGGCGGTGCTGCCCAGCGCCGAGACATCATAGGGCGTCGGCGTGAAATGCAGCGCGCCAACCAGCCAGCCGAGCAGGGTGGTGGCAACGATGCCGATCAGGATCGCGCCGCGCACCTGGCGGATCGACAGGCCGGCGATCAGCGTCAGGCCGAACAGGGTGAGCAGAACCGGGGCCGAGCGGAGGTCGCCAAGCGCGACCGAGGTGGCGCTGTTGGAGACGACGATGCCGGCATTGCGCAGGCCGATGAAGGCAATGAAAAGGCCGATGCCGCTGGCAACCGCCGCCAGAAGATGCGGCGGGATGGCAGCCAGGATCATCTGGCGGATGCCCGCCAGCGTCAGCGCCAGGAAAGCGACGCCCGAGAGAAAGACGCAGCCGAGCGCGACCGGCCAGGGGATACCAAGGCCCAGCACCACCGAATAGGTGAAATAGGCGTTGAGGCCCATGCCCGGTGCCAGTGCCAGCGGCACGTTCGCGACCATCCCCATCAGAATGCTGGCGAAGGCGGCGGCGAAACAGGTCGCAGCGGCCACGCCGACCAGCGGCATGCCGGCCTCGCCCAGGATCGCCGGGTTGACCAGCACGATATAGGCCATGGTGAGGAAGGTGGTGATGCCGGCGACGATTTCCGTGCGCACATTGCTGCCGCGCGCGGCTATCTGGAACCGGCTGTCCAGCCAGGACGAGAGGGGAGCGGTCATCGCGCGCAACCGGGCAGGGAAAGGGAAGGGGCCATGGCCGGCCCGGACAGCGAAGTTGACACCAGATACCCCCTATGCGCGATGGTCGCGATTGCGCGCCCTATGCCGCTGTGCAAGCGCCGCGTCAAAGGTAACGATGCATCACAAATGTGTCGACCAGACCCAGCGTTGGATGGGCAAAGGCATCGGGCACGCGGCCGACAATGGCAAAGCCCATTGCCTGCCACAGCGCGACTGCGCGGCTGTTGGAGGAAACCACGAAATTATATTGCATCGCGCTGAAACCGAGATCGCGGGCCAGATCGAAGGAGGCCGCACACATTCGCCGGGCAACGCCGCGTCCGGTTGCGTGAGCAGCGGTCACATAGCCGGCATTGGCGACATGACTGCCGCCGCCCGGCTGATTGGCGCGGACGTAGAAGATGCCGAGCAGATTGCCATCCTCCTCGATGACGCGGACGGTGCGGTCCGGCGACAGCCACAAGGCAAGGGCGCCTTCGCGGCTGATGGCGCGATCGACCGCCAGGGTTTCGCCAGCGCGCAGCACGGGTTCCAGGATATCCCAGATCGCGTCATGATCCGCCGGTGTGACCGGCCTGATTATTCCGCCTGTTTCGCCTGCTGCCATAGCGCTTCCTTCTCGTCGAGCGACAGGCCCACGAACGCGTCGCCGGCGATTGCCTCCATCTGACGAAAACGACGATCGAACTTGGCATTTCCGCCACGCAAGGCGACTTCGGGGTCGATCTTGAGATGGCGTGCGAGGTTCACGACGGCAAAGAGCAGGTCGCCGACTTCTTCCTCCCGATGGGCATGGCTGGTCGCGCTGGCAACCTCGTCCAGTTCCTCATGGATCTTCGCTATCGCGCCCTGGGTGTCGGGCCAGTCGAAGCCGGTGCGGGCGGCCCGCTTCTGCAGCTTTTCGGCGCGCAGCAGCGCCGGAAGCGCCTGTGCCACGCCGGCCATGGCGCTCGGGTCGGGGATCTTATCGGCACGTTCGGCCGCCTTGATGCTTTCCCACTGGGCATGGCCATCCTCGCGCCGGGCGCCTTCGCCAAAGACATGGGGGTGTCGCCGGATCATCTTGGCGGCGATGCTGTCGATGACGTCCTGCAGGCGGAAATGGCCGGCCTGTTCGGCGATGCGGCTGTGGAACACGACCTGCAGCAGCAGATCGCCCAGTTCATCGCGCAGGTCGGCCATGTCATTGCGCTCGATCGCATCGGCCACTTCATAGGCTTCCTCGATCGTGTAGGGGGCGATGCTCGCGAAATCCTGCTCTATGTCCCAAGGGCAGCCCGTTTCCGGATCGCGCAGCCGCGCCATGACATCGGCGATCGGCATGATATCGGCGGGACTGGCTTTGGACATGGGAACCTTCGCATTGGCTGCTGATGGGCCTGCGGATAGGCGTTTGCCGGATACAAGGCCACCCCCGATGTCGAACGGAGCGCCGATAGGCGGAGATGGTGCCCATGGCGATGCGCGTTGGAGCCTGTGGGAGGATTATTCCGCTGCGACGGCATCCTCGTCCTTGACCGGATTGTTCGTCCGGACCTGCACGACCCGACCCCGGTCGAGATGAACGATGACGTCGGCAAGTGTGACAAGCGATGCCGTATGGGCTATGGCCAATATAGTGATATGGCCCCGCAAACCGGCAATCGCGGTTTCGATCTTGGTCTGTGCGTCCATGTCGAGCGCGCTGGTCGCCTCGTCCAGGATCAGCAGCCTGGGATGGCGCAGCAGCGCGCGCGCGAGGGCGATGCGCTGCCTTTCCCCGCCGGACAGACGGCTGCCACGATCGCCGACCACGGTATCGAGCCCCTGGGGCAGGGCACCGACGAACTGCCGGGCATTGGCGGCGTCGAGGGCGTTCCACAACTCCTCATCGCTCGCATCCGCCTTGCCGATGCGCAAATTGGTTGCGATGCTGTCATGCAACAGGAAGACATCCTGGGGCATATAGGCGATCTGGGACCGCCATTGCCGATCATCCTGGGGAAGGTTGACACCGTCGACCAGAATTTGGCCCTCGCTGGGATCGAGCAGCCCCATCAGCATGTCCGCTATGGTGCTCTTGCCTGCACCCGAAGGCCCGACCAGGGCAATGATCTTGCCGGCGGGCAATTCCAGATCGAGGTTCGCGATCGTCGGCGTGTCCGCGCCGTGATGGGTGATGGATACGCGATCGAAGCGGACATGCCGGGTCAGGAGCGGTACTTGAACGCGCTCCGGCCCGGCGGTGCGGTTCTGCTCCGCCGTGAAGATGCGCAGCAGCCTGGCGACATTCTCATAGCCTGGCAGGCAGAGGAGCAGTTGCTGGAGCGTGCTTTGCAGGGCGTTGAAGCGCGGCGCGAGGCGCATGAACAACAGCAGCATCGTCATCAGCTGCGGCAGGGGCAGCGCGATGACGGCATAGGCCACATAGACGAACAGGGCTGCGGCCGCACCGCTTGCCAACTGGAACAGAGCGGTACTGTTGGATGTCAGCCGGGCGAACTCGACAGTGCCGACGCGCAGCGTTTCCAGCAACCGATCCAAGCGTTGAAGATAATAGGGTTCGCTGTTGAAAGCCTTGGCGATCTTCATGCCGGTGATGAATTCGAACGCGACATATTGCCGTTCCTGCAGGGAATTCGACATGGATTGCGCATGGCGGGCGATCTTCCGGCGCACCGGGTACAGGCCGAACAGGGTCGCTGCGCCAACGGTCATGGCGAACAAGGTCATCTGCCAGGATATCAGCGTGGACAGCAGGCCATAGAGCGTCAGCCAGATGATATTCTGGCCAAATGACATGAGGCTGAAGACTGCGACCTGGATGCGATCGACATCGTTGCTGAGCGCATGGTTGAGATCCGACCCGCGCATGTTCGCGACCAGCGACCAGCGACCATAGCCGATGGCCGTGAACAGGCGCATGCGGATGTCGTCTACCGCCTGCTGCATCGTGCGGGTCATGAGGAGGAGGCGGCGGCGCGACACCAAGGCCTGAAACACCATGAGGCACAGCATTGCCGTCAGCAACCAGCCGAGCGATATGCTGCCAATCCAGGGCAGTTGAATGCTGCTCTGGGCCGCACCATGGTTGGTGCCGATCAGTTTCAGCAACGGGATCATCGCCAGCAGGGAGCAGCTTTCCAGAATGCTGCCGATCAGGATCAGCAACAGGATGACGGACGCCTGTCGGCCATATCCCCCGAGGGAAAAGCGCGCGAAATCGCTGATCTGACGGAACTGGCTCACCTATGGTCCTCGCAGTCGGCGCGGACGAGTTCGACCGTCTCTTCCAGTCGATTGAGGGCATGCGGGACGTGCAGCGTTGCCACCTGGACGCAACGGGCCAGGGCAGCGCAGCCCTGCATGTGACGGGCCTCGTCGGCGGGCGAGAGCGCTGCCTTCCCGAAACGGGTTATGTAGGAGTAGCGCAGGATCGCCGACAGGGCCTGGGTTCCGGCAAGTCGGGTGAGGCCGGGCTGATCCCCCACGCGGTCGAGAACATAGAGGCGTTCGGGTTGAAGCTGATCATGGCGGAAATCGCCCATCAAGCGATGCTGGCGTTTGGAAAAGCCGGGATAGACCAATGGCAATGGCTGCGCTTCGGCCAGTTGCATGGCGTCTGCGGCCTCTTCCGCGAGCTTGAGCTGGCCATAGGCCGGCAGGATTTCGAGCGTGCCGTCCGGGTTGGCGCGGATCGCCAAGAGGTCGTCCGTCAGCAGACGATGGCCCGCCCGGAGGAAGGCTGCGGCGGTGGTGGATTTGCCCGCCAGTTTGTCGCCAACGAAGATGACGCCATGCCCGTCCAAGTCGATCGCGCTGGCGTGGAGCGTGATGTAGCCGCGCATGTGCAACGCCAGCGCCATGATCGGCCCCAGCAGAGGAAAGGGGAGGTAGGTCACCGGCGTATCGGGATAGGGCTGAATCTCGATGAGGTCGGGGCCGTGGAACTGGAAGGCCGCAACGTCGGGCCATGCCAGGAAATGCGTCCCGTCCGTGCGGAACTGCGTGATCACGCCCTCCTCGCGCGACGGCAAGGGCAGGTCGCGGCTGTAGATGATGCGGATGTCGGGCACGGATCCCGCCGGGGCGGTCGTCAGTTCCGGCAGCGGAACATCCGATTCGATCGTCAGCCCAAAGGCACGATAAAGGGACGAGGCCTTGCTGGCGGGGGCAAGGGCGGGCTGAGGCGTTGGGCCCATCTTCATGTCATCCTCCTGCATGTACGATGTGAAATTTGGCTCTCGGAGCAGCGGGCCGGGATCGTCTTGCAAGCCAGCGGCCCAGGCTTGCGATCCGGTAGGCAGCGAATAAGGGGGCGGCATCATTGGCCATGGACTGGTCGAACTGCGTGATGGCCGTGCGGGCCACATCGATGTCGACAAATGGCGCCAGCATGTCAGCCTGCGCATCCAGCATCGTCAGCAAGGATGCCCGGTGACGCGCCATGCCTGTTCCCAACTGGCCGGCAAAATTGAACTTGTCGCGCCGCAGTCGGACCTGCTCTGGCAACAGGCCTGCCATGGCGTTCCGCAGGGATGCGCGCGGATAGCCATTGTCGAGCTTGGCGTGGGCCGGGAGCGATACGCAAAATTCGACAAGACGGCGATCATAGAATGGGAAGCACAGGCGCACCCCGGCTGCAGCGGCCGAACGATCGAGCACTTCAAACGCATAGGGTTGTTGTGGCGATGTCAGGGTCGACAGGTGGCGCTGCTGCTCGGTCTGATAGGCCGAGCGGCTGGGCATTGTCGCTGCGCGGCGCAAACCTATGTCCGTACGACGGACTAGGTCTGGTGCGACGAGCGCGGTCGTGAAATTCGGTGAGGTGCGGGGCGGATGTGCATGGTGGACGATGCGCCGCCAATTCTGCCGGAATCGCCGTATCGTCGCGATGTGATCGAAATGGGGGGACGCTGCCTGCCAGGTCGAACAGCGGAGAATATGGGCCAAGCCATGTGCTTCGCGCAACAAGGTGGCCCAGCGCCGTTCCATCGCCAGTTCGTTCAGCCGCCCAAACCCGTGGGAAACGACTTCATCGCCGCCATGTCCGTCCAGAAGGCGGGGAAGCCCCAGTTGCCGGGCCCTGTGATAGAGGCGTCGTGAACTGCCCAGATTGTAGGCGAGGCAGGGGCCGTCCTGTTCGGTCAGGATCATGTCCAGTTCCTGCAGCGGATCCTGATGCTCAGTGGGCAGGAAATGAGGGGTAAAACGCCCTGCTTGCAGAATGGCTTCTATGTGCGGGCCATCCGTCCAGTTGGGACTTGTGTCGAACGTCATGGACAGGCTTGGCACGGGCGGTTCCGCCGCCTCCGCCCGCAAGCGCGATGCCATCATGGCGATGGACGAGGAGTCCAGCCCTCCGCTGAGCAGCACGCCGGCTTGTTCGCTGATCCGACACGAGACCGCCTGTTCGAACAAATGCCGAAACTGCTCGGCGGTTTCCTCATCCTTGGGCGGCTGCGATGCCGCCAGATGCCAGTAACGGCTGATGGTGAGTTCGTCGCGAGTGACCTGAATGACGTGCCCTGGCGGCAGACGCCGGATTTCGCGATATAGCGTCGTCTGGGCATCGCCGACTATGCCGGCGACAAAATCTGCTGCACCAACTTCGTCGATGGCGGATGAAATCTCCGAACCGAGCAGCGCGCCAATCGTTGTCGCCGCCATGAACAGCCTGGGCGAAGCATGATAGTAGAACGGGCGGACGCCGAAATGATCACGGGCGCCAAATAATGTCTGTGTCGCTTCGTCCCAGAGCACAAAGGCGAAGTCGCCCAGCAACATGGAGGCGCAGTCTGCGCCATAGCGCTCGTACAGCGCGGCGATCAGGCTGGCTTCAGGGAGAGCGGGGCGGGGGGGGAGGCCGAGCCGTGCCTCGATTTCCGCGCGATTGTCGAGCCGGACATCGGCGGCGACAATGAGGCCCGGACGCCGCTTCTCATGGTCCAACGCCTCCATGCCAGCCCCGGCAAGAATCGTCGGGCCGCTATCGATCGCGCAACGAACCCCGCGTGATACCAGGGCGGCGATGCCTTCGCCGGGCCAATGTCGTGCCGGCCGGCCATCGCGGTGGAACAGGCCGGCAAAAGCATTCATTGCCGGACCAGTCCGTCCAGGTCCGCCAGGACGTTGAAGCCGGCCAAGTCCTGTCGTCTGCCGCCAATAATGGGCCTTGCACGATGGTCGAGCAGCCAGGCATGGGCCTGGAAGCTGCCATCTTCGGAGCGGCGTACACCGATCCGGATCCAGCTTTCATGTCCCATCCAGGCGAGCAACGTCCGTGTGGCCACGGCCTGGGTCAGGCACGTGGCGCCGGGAACAAGTCGTGAGACGATGCTGACAGCGCGGGCGACCTGGCGCACCCAGAGCGGATTGCGCTGGCCAGTGGATTGCGGCAACCATTCGCACAGGCGCGCATAGCTGGTGAGGCTGAGGGCAAGACGGACAGCCAATACCACAGGCAGTGCGACCGGCAGCAGGAGTGCCAGAAGCAGCCCTGCCAGAGTGCGATCAGGACGCCGGCGCATGCTGGACGCTGATCAATGTGAACTGCGACAGGTTGCTTAGCAGGCTCTCCAGATCCTTGCGACACTGTTCCGGTCGGACGTCGAAGCGTTGCTCGATATTATCCTGCAACGCGCCGACACTGGTGGGGGTCGCGATCGTTTCCCAGACATGGACGCCGACGCGATTGAGCGCGAAATAGCGGCTGGAGGTCAGGTCCAGTAGAACTCTCTCATTGTCCAGGTCGCAAAACACGATGTTGGGATCTGCTGCCACGATTGTCGCGGATGGCCAGGCGATCGTCATCTTTCTTCCCCGCTACCAAGAGCCTTGCAGGAGAATGGACGCCCCCTCTGTCCGAGAAGGGCGTCCACCCTGTCAGGAGAACGTGAGCTCGCCGCGCGGCGTACCGTCCGGGAAGGTCGCGTCCAGGCTTTCGCCATAGGACGTGCCCTGCGTCAGCGATTCGAACGAGCCGAGTTCGACGAGCTCGGGCGATTCATAAGACTCCTTTTCCATACTCAACTCCTCATCATCTGCTGAACCATTCAGCGGATATAAATTGATCGTAAGTAAATGTTTAAGTCAAATTCCAATCCATCCGCGGTAACACCTATAGGTATAAACACATATCGCCATGATTTAACTTTGTAGGGCAATGTTTTGCATAAGCTAACATTCAAGGCGTGACTGATGTGTTGTTAGATCCCTCCCGCAAGGCACGGAAAATCGTGGATATCGTGAGGTGCCATGTGGCCCTGTCCGTTCCGCAGATGATCGTTAGCCCCCCTTCTCCGGCGATCGACGCGGACGATTGGGCGGACATCATAATGGTTGGGAAATCCTGTAAACTTCTGCTGCACCTTGGTGCCGGGCTCCGCGCCGCTGGGCAGGATATTCCGGACGCCTTCTCGCGCGAGGAAGATAGGTTCAGGAAGTTGACGCTCGCGATGAACGGCGTGAACATCGCTACAATAACCAATATATCTAAAGCTCTAATCCATGATGATCTGCGATTTATAGTTTTCAAAGGCCCGCTTGCTCAGAGAAGAATTTATGGCGGATACTTTCATCGTCCCTCATCGGACGTCGATATCCTGATCGATCGCGGTGATCTGCGTCGCTGCACAGCGCTTCTCCAGGAGGCAGGTTATTTCCTGCCCGCGGAATGTGATCGTATCTGGTGGCGTGCCTTTCTCGGAGAGCAGCATTTCTTCTCGCGTTCGCCGAACCAGGCAACGGTCGACGTTCATCACCGGCTCCAGCAGCCGGGTTGTCCGCACCCCATGGACGTGGGCGCGTTTCTGCGTGAGCCGGCGGATCAGGAACTGGGGCAGGTAAAGGTTCCCTGCATATCGCCAATCCACGAGATCCTGCTGGCAAGCCTGAGCTTCGTGAAGTCTTTGACCCAGCATTGCCACGCAGCGGCCTATCTTCTGGACTTCTGTGCCGCAATTGCCGGGCTCGATCATGCGGCCTTGGCGATTTTGCATCAACGGGCAACGGAGCAGAATATCGAGCATAGTCTGCGCATCACCTTGGCCTGTGCCGAAAGCATGTTCGGCTTGGAAGTACCGGAATTTGCGGAGCCACTGCCGATCTCGGACCTATTTGGCGCGGATTTATCCCTGGCCGTCTTCACGCCCGATGATCCGTCCATTGCCTGGCCGCGCTTGCGGCATTTGCTGTGGCGGCTATGCGATGACCGGCGAGCCGGCCAGAAACTGGGAACATATATGTGGGTCGGTGGCAGCTTCCTGGCGTCCAAGGCAGCGCGCAAGATACCGGGATGGCCGAAGGAAGATCCCACCGTTATCCATGTTGCGCCTGTTGCCGCATCGGGCTGATCGCTCTGCGTGAAAAAGCATCACACCGTTGCGAACAGATAGTCGGCGTCACTGGCCGCGCGGATTAGGGGAGTGGGTTGGGTCAGCAACCAGCACTCCCCCGCCCGCCAGGTCAGGCCATCGATGTCCCCGCGCCCCCGCAACGGAATGAACCAGGCGAGGCCGCTGTTGGTCACGTGCAGCGCGTCTCCGCCCTGCATATGTGCCAGTCGCAAACCGAAAGGCCCATCATCTAGCAGGACGCCGCTGCAGCCAAGTGGACGATGCAGGGCAACAGCAGGGCGCTGCTCGGTTTGCAGATCTCCGGCGGTCGCCTTCGTCTCAAGGCCGCGAGTGCGGTCATGTCCATCGCGATTGTAGGTCAGGTCGATATTCTGCTGCACTTCGACAAGAGATATGCCGGCGCCAATGGCATATATGGTGCCAGCCGGCACGAAATAGAAATCGCCGGCGCGAGCCGGCCGCCAATCGATGAACTGCGCCCATGCTTCAATTGCCGCCGCATGGTGCTGCAGCGGCTGTTTCAGCGGAACGATCGTGCCGATGCCGATCATCGATGCAGGCTCCGCCTCGAGGATATACCAGCATTCTTCCTGCCCGGTGGATTCGCGGTGGGCGTGAATATGGGTCGACGATCTAACGCTGGTATAGATGTACCTAACCTGTAGCGGGGGCTTGGTTCCAGACGGAGATCCAAACCACAATTCGCCGATGCGCTTGCCCAATTTGTCGACAGGGTGGTTAGGGACGACGTCCTTTCCCCAGATCTTTTCCACGAAATTTGGCTGAAGCTTAATACTTGGCATTGGGTATGCCTTGCGTTGCACCTTTTCGCAGGGCGATCGATTGCCTCCGAGGTCTCATGCTCGTCTCCCGCAAGGAATGAGTTCATGAGAGTGATTGATTGGCAGCGGATTGAAATCCGTTCGAACACCTAATCGACTGGCAGGATTGCGCAAGACAAGCTTGTCCATTCTTCCAGTTGGCCGCGCCTGTTTGACTGGTCAGGAAGAAGGGCTTTCTGCCGCTAACGGCAACGGTCGTGTCGCGGCATGGCCGTTCATGGCATCGGTCAGCTTGCGACGGACCCAATTGCCTACGGGGCGTTCAAACATCTCGTTAGACAGGCCGGCGACGGCCAAGGACAAGATTGTCGCGATCAGGATCTGCATGGGCATGCTGATGCCCCATGCAGGCCCGGCGAGGCGAACCAATTGAAGGATGGGCATGTGGAGCAGATAGAGCGAGAAGCTATATGCACCCAGTCGGCGCATCAACGGATTGCCCCATAGCATGTCGTTGAACGGATGACGGATTGCTGTGCCCAGAATGACCAAGGCGCAGGCAACGATCTTCAAAGGGTCTGCATAGTAGATGATGTGTTTCGGATCGTTGGTCACGGGCGGGAATACCCATGCGCTGACTGAAGCAGGGGGTGCGATGAGGACCCAGATAAAGGCCGCGGTGAACAGCAGCAGCGGCGGGAATAATCGCGTCATGCGGTCTTCCGGGATCTGTCGGACCAGTACTGCGCAGAGAATTCCGGTCATGAAGATGTGTATCTTAGCCAGGGCAAAGATGCCCGGCAGCCAAGGGCTCGCTGCGTAGCAGCCTGCCACGATCAGCCCGATCAGCACATATAGCCAGCCGCGTAGCGGTTGCTTCGCATAGGTGGCGGCCCAGATCGCCGGGAAGAGAAAGTAGAATTGGAACTCCGGCCCGATCGACCAGAAGACCGATACGGTACTGGTGAATGTTCCCTGCCGGACCAGTTCGATCAGTCCGATTGGATAGATGAAATCGGCGTAGACGAAGCGATAGATCAGGAAAGATAGCAGCGAGACACAGGCGTAGAGCGGCACGATGCGGGCTATGCGCGCCGCAGCGTAGGATGCCAACGCATCTCGGTCGGGCGTTCTGGGGAGGTAGAGATGGCCCATGAGAAAGCCGCTGAGCGTGAAGAACAGCAGGACGCCATAATCGCCGGCGCGCGGATGCAGGAGTTCCGGGTAGCCGAACGTGCGGAAGTGGCAGAATACGACGAGCAGGGCAGCAAAGCCTCTGATGCCGTCGAGCGCCGGTATATGACGGCCAGGACTCATGCGGCGTTTCCTTCCATGCGCGTCAGGCGTCCGCGGGCATAACAGAAGCCGTAGACGACCCACATCAGAGCGGCTGTCTTGATTGACAGCAGTGAATTGCTGATGGGCAGGCAAAGTGCGAGGAAGAGCATAATGCCATGCTTTGCCATCCGGTTGCCGGGATCGCGGCCGAAGCTGCTGCAGGCGAGTGCCAACCAGAGCCCCATCGCGATCACCACGGATTGGGCCTGGACGAAATCGGCCCAGCCGGCGTCATCGAACCGGACCCGATCCGCGCGGATGCCCAACAATTGGTCAAGGTCCATCGATCGCAGCGCATCGAGCCCGACGCTGAGCCGTCCGGGAAGATTGTCTTGATGCTCCGCCAAAATTCCCAGCGCTTCGCCCCCGACCAATGCGACAAGCAGCAACGGCAGATAGGCGACGCTCCATAGATCGGGAACATAGGCGCTGATCGGCAAATAGAGGCAGAAGAGCAGGATCACGCTGAGCGCAAGCCTGCCATCGCACGTGATCAGCAGCACCGCCGTCGAAACCAGCATGAATAGCCGCGCGCCGTTCGACAGAGACCGCCACATGGCTGCCGTGAAGATGGTGCCGACGATCGCCCAGTTGCCGAGCGATACCGGCTCCAGAAACAGCGATGATCCGCGATGTAGGCCAAGGCCGTCGAGCAGCATGCGGCCGCCGGGACGTTCCGAACTGAGAAACAGGTCGCCGCCAGCCCAGAAGGCATCTGCGTCATAGCCACGGGTCTGCACATAATAGTCGATCACGCGAAAGGTCGAACCAAAGCCGCCAGGGCTCGCCAGTTCCCACAGGCCGACCAACATGATCAGTAATTGCAACGACAACATTGTTTGACGCAGCAACGCGCCTTCAATGCGGGTTCCAAGCAGAATGAAGGCCGGGATCAACAATATATCGCCCAGGATCTTGGGTTCGAAATATCCCTTGATCGCGCTCGTCAGCAGCGCAGAAAGGACCATGATCCAGGTCAGCGCCAGCCACCGGAAACTATATTGGACCGGTTGTGTGATCCCAACGAGCAGGGCGGTCAGAACTATGCCCGCCTGCGCGGCGGACACGATTCCGGCTGTCATCGGGAACAGATGCGCGTTGACCCAGGCCAAGGCCGGATTGAAGAGTACCGTGGCGACAAGCAGTCCGGCGGCGACATAGTTGATGAGCCTGTCATGGATCAGGCTGCGTCGATGCACCGCGTCGCGCCGCGCGCGAGCCGGCGGAGAAAGGGCAATCTCAGCCAAGAGAAGCCTCGACGAGCTTGGCGGCCACGTCGCTCCAATCCTTGCTCGCCACCGGGCTGCGGCCAGCGTTCAGCGCCCGATCAAAAGCCTCGACCATTTCCTGCGGATGATCAGGCCGGTAGCCAAAGCGCAGGGCATGGTCGCCAACGGCGAAATCGGGGCAAACGGCGGGCAGGCCGATTGCCTTATATTGCAGGAGTTTGAGGCTGGAATCGGCGAGATAGGCGGCGGCAGCCGCGCGCTGATAGGCCGCGATCCCGACATCGGCATGCTGGAGATAGGGGAGCGTTTGCGCAAAAGGCATCTCGTCATGCTGGATCACATTGGTCGGAAAGACGCTTTTGGGCGATCCGATGGTGTGGAAGGTGAATTCCGGGCGTGCCAGCGCGAGGGTGCGGATCGCCCCGGCATCGAACAGCATCGATCCGACTGTGACTGCGTTGCGCTTGGTCGCGTAGGGACTGTCTGTTGCCTGATTGAGCAAAGCAGTATCGACGCCATGCGGAATGAATAATTTGGGGCAGCTGAAGGCCTCGAAATGCGGGAGCATGGAGCGAGCGACGACCACGATCAGGTCGATATCGGCCTCCGATTGCCAAAGCATGTCTTCAATGCATTCAGGCACGCCGGCGGTGGATAGAAGATCCGTGGCCCGATAGACGATCCGCGCCGAAGGTGCGACGGCGCGGATGCGCTTCAGCAATACCGGCGCAATGCCGGATTCGACGATGATGATGTCCGCCGCGCCTGCCGCTTCGTCCAGCGCGGTGCAGCGGTTTCTGGCCCATTTGCTGTAAAGCCAAGATTCCACCTTGCCTGAGACCGGCAACTTCACCGGATGCCATGCGCTGCGCCACAGATAGGCTTGCAGCCCATCCACCTGTTCCCAGGCATTGGCGCGATCAAACAGATCGGCCCGGCTGTCGCCACGCAGGCGCGACAGCCAGCTGTAGCCGATCGACATGAAGGTCACCTGATGGCCCTGTTGCGCCATATGGCGCGCCACGAAATGCACGCTCGCGCGGCGCCGGGTCCGATAGTCATGGCGCGAGATGATGAGGACGCGGTGTCCTTCGGCGTGAACCGGCTGTGGCTTTGCGGCGGATTGTCCGGTCATGAACGGGCCTCCGTGCTGGCAAGGATCTCGTCATAATAGTCTTCCAGGGCGGCTACGCGGTTGCGGAGGTCGAACTTGGCGGCCACATGGGACCGGCCGGCTCGGCCAAAATCGCCGCACAGGTCCGGCGCGCCGAGAAGCGTTTGCAAATGGTCGGCAAAGTCGTGGCTGTTGCGCGATCGTGCGAGCAACCCGGTCATGCCGGGTTTGATCGCTTCGCGCATCGGGCCATCGTCAAACGCGATCACCGCCATGCCCATCGCCTGCGCTTCCATCAGCACGATAGGAAGCCCCTCGGAATCGCCGTTTGCCGCGCGCACGCTCGGCATCGCGAAGATGCGGTGACGGGCCATGGCCGCGAAGACCTCCGCGCGAGATCGTGCGCCCAGGAAATGCGGCTGGATGCCAAGCCGGTGGGCCTGGGCGACCAGGGCGGGCATCAGGGGGCCGTCGCCGATAATGGTGAGCGGTTCGCTTCGGACGCGTTCTGGCAGTTTCGCCCAGGCGTCGAGCAGGAAATTGACCCCCTTCTTTTCGACCAGACGGCCGACGAAGAGGGCGCCCCGGCGGCCATGGGCGGCGGGTGGCGGCGGCAGGCTGGACGTGTCGATACCCAGCGGAATGACGCGCAGCTTGTGGTCGGGATAACCTGCGTCGAGCAGGCACTGCTTGATCCACTGGGATACGCAGATGATCCCATGGGCGTAACGCAGAAGGAAGGGCTTGAGCATCAGATACCAAAGTCCCTCGGTCCGGCGCGCATGTTCGCGCGCGGTCACCGTTGCATCATAGCCATGGGCGGTGACGACCAGTGGGATGTTCCGTCGCGCGGCAAGGGACAGGATGTTCGCCCCATCCTGCAGGAAATGCGCGTGGATCAATCGCGTCGAGGGAGCCGACAGGACATCGCCGACATGGCGATATCGGCCGGTAAGCCGATTATAGACTTTTTCATATTTGCCCGCCTGGGCGCGATGCAACAGATGGGGAGTGTGACCGTTAATAGAGTATCCGTTCAATATGTTCTCAGTTATTATGATCGGATTATATCTATTAAGACCCTGTATGTGATCTGATATGAAGGTTTCAGAAAGAGGAAGGAAGCCTCTTCTGTATATTGCAACGTTGGGTGTGCCAGATAATTCCACTAGGTGAAATTCCTCAATTCGTTGCGGTTTCATCGATTGGTATATCGAAGCTTATTATCGCTTTCGAGTAAGGCATAACACCTATGCAAAGTCCCGTGACGGCTCCTGCTTCTCCCCTTGTCAGTGTCGTGATTGCGGCGTTCAACGCCGAGGACAGCCTGGATCGCGCGGTGCAATCTGCGCTTGCGCAGAAACTCCCGGTGGAGGTGATCATCGTCGATGACGCGTCCGGCGACCAAACCGTGGCAATCGCCGAGCGTTTGATGGACCAGGACCCACGGGTGCGACTGGTGCTAAGCGAGGCCAATGGTGGCCCTTCGGTCGCGCGGAATCTGGGGATTGGGGCCGCGCGGGGCGAATGGATCGCGATACTGGACGCCGATGATGCGTTCGCACCGGGCAGGCTGGTTCATCTGACCGCGCTCGGCGATCGGCATGACGCGGACTTGGTCGCGGACAATCTGTTTTTCTATGATTGGCACGCCGGAACAGTCGTCGGCACGGCATTGTCGCGGACAGCGCAGCCGATCCGGCATATCCGACCGGCCGAATTCGTCCGCAACGCGATCACCGGACGCTCGCCGTTCGATTTCGGCCAGCTCAAGCCGATATTTCGTCGCCGTTTCCTGACGACCCGTTGCCTGCGCTACCCGCCCCAGTTGCGGCACGGCGAAGATTTCGCCTTCATCATCGATTGCCTGCTGGCGGACGGTCGCTTCATTCTAAGTGCAGAGCCGCATTATCTGTTCACTCAGCGGCAGGGCTCCATTTCGGATCAGGGATCGGGGCAATCCCGGACATTATTGAACCTGGATGCAATGCGCGCCCATAGTCTTGCCATGCTGGATCTGCCCCGCGTTCGCGATGATCGTGTTCTGTCACGGTTGTTAGCCCGTCGCGCCAGCGCCATTAGGCAGCAGCATAGCTGGAACCGCGTCTATCCGCATCTTCGCGCACGCAAGCCGATGGCATTGCTGGAGGCGATGATGACGGACTGGAGCAACTGGCCCATGCTGGGACGCCATCTGATCCGTCGCTGGCATCATCGCGCGCAGATGGCGCGGATCGCTCAGCCCGATCGCACCAGCTTGTCGAACTCGACGCTGAGCTGATCGACACGGCTTGCAAAGATCCGATCGTCGCTCAGAAATCCCGTCTCGCTCTTCAATTGTTCAAGTGCGGAGGCGATGCGGCTGTGTTGCCGTCGGTTCCATGTGGCGATACGCCGCGCGACCGTGGGTGGTTGTGGCAGACGCCGCGGCAGGGCGAGCAGATGATGTTTCAGTTTGGGCCGCACGGACATCCACCAGCCGCGCTGTTCGCGACGGGTCATCTGCCTTTGATGCGCAAGCGCGCCTTCTGCATCAGGATGCGCAAGTCGATAATGTTCACCGACCAGACGCCGGACTCCGTCGCGATAGGCAGTGTCCAACGTCGCGGTAGGCAATATTCGCGGCTCATAGGGCAAGTTGAGGGAAAGTGACCAGTCGAGCCATTTGAAGCTGTTGATCCTTCCCGAACTGGAGACCGGAATCCAGGGAACGCGCAGCGTATCGGCGATGATCGCTGCGTGCATCGAATCGGCGATCACCAGACGTGACCGGCGGATTTCGTCGATGACCTGATGCGCGCATTGCCGTGGGTCCACCAGCTTTACGTCGGCGGTAGCGCAGGCCGCAGCCCAGTCGCCTTCATCCATCGCCTCGTAGTGGGGAATGAAGATGGGCCGGCCGTGCTCAGCTTCGGGTAGGGGCTTGAGCCGATCCAGCGTGGAAAGCAGCAGCGCGCCATCGGCAATCGCCCGATCCGGGCGGTTGAGGACGCGCGCCGTGAGCGGGCCGCGTAACGCCACCACATCCCAGCGATCGGTCGAGAAATCCTCGGGCACAGGCCTATAGCCCAAGCCGCTCGAGAAAATTCTGATCCGCGATGCGGGCGGCATCTGATTGCCGATGATCGTGCCGATGCCGCAGAACAGCGTATCGGCTTCGTCGGACCAACGGCCGGGAGCAAGCTCCTCCCAAAGCCAGCCGTTGAGGTCGTCGCCAAAATTCCCTTCCTTGGCGCGATAATAGAAGAGTTTCATGTTATGGCCTCGTCCAGGCGGGGGCTGTGCCAGCGCATCTTTCGAATGATGATGTCGCGCCATAATGGCAGCAGCGAGACGTTCATGAGCCGATAGGCATCCAGGATGATGCGACGCTGCTCACCATTTTTCAGGCCCTGATAGACACGGGGGTGAAGCAGGATCGCCGCCATCTCTCGGCGCAAGATCATGATGCGCTGGTCGGTCAGGCGCGCGGCAGCGGCGCTGATGCCCGGCGTGATCTTCATCAATCGATTGGCGAGTACCATCGACATGAGGCGGCGCAGATTTTTGGCACCAAGGCGCTCATGCGCATCGCGATAAAGATTGATACCTTCTCCCCGCTGGGCCTTGGCCAGCTTGGAGAAGCAGATCCCCTCAACGCTGTGCGCCAGCCGCACCCACATCAGCCAGTCTTCGCCGGCATAGCGAAGCCGTTCCTCGAACCGGAGATCGCTCATCGCCCTGCGGCGCAGGATCACGGCGGATGTCTGGCATAGATATTCCTGCACCATGAATTGCCCCGCGCGGTCGGGCTGCAGGCGATAGATTTGCCCGCCCAGAGGCAGGGGTTCGAACGCATCCTCATTGGCGCCCTGCGCAAAAAGTGTCAGCGAAGCGAACAGGCTGGACGGCGGCATGGCGCTGTCGCAGAAATAGAAATCATTCCCAAGTTCGAGCGCGCCGACGCCCTGTTGCAGATGGTCTGGCGCCCAACTGTCATCGGAGTCCAGGAAGGCGACATAGTCGATGTCGGGTCCGATCTGATCAAGTCCGTGATTGCGCGCAGCAGCGGGGCCGGCGTTCGATTGCTGCACGGTCCGGAGCTTCAGCCAGGGTGGCAATTCCATGTCTGCCAGTTCGTCCAGCGCAGGAATGGGCGAACTATCGTCGATTATCAGGAGTTCCACCTCGGTGGGCGCGGTGAACGTTTGCGCAACGATCGAGCGGATGGCCTGCTGCAGGATACCCCGCTCACGCTGGAAGTAAGGGATAATGACCGCGATCCGACGCAGCGCTTTTGGGTTCGGCGGCACGAGATCAGGCGGCATCGGCGTTGCGGACAGTGTGGGAGTGGGGCGATGGCGGCGGGATCGGCCCGTCCGAGTAGCCACCCCTGGCGTCACGGATGGCATTCATGAGGAAGGTGACATTGCCGCGCAAATAGCGGTCTGCCAGTCGGGTCGGTTCGTTCATGAGCCGGAATATCCATTCCATGCGCATGCGGCGCAGCCAGCCAGGCGCGCGCGGGACATGGCCGGCGGTGAAATCGAGCAGGGCGCCCGCGCACAATATGGGGCGGCCGATATGGGATGCCCATTTGGCCGCCCACAATTCCTGGCGGGGGTTCCCCATGGCTGCGATTACCAGATCCGCGCCGCTTTCCCGAATATGGCGGCTCAGATGCTCCTCCTCTTGCGGGTCGAAGAAGCCATGGAGGGTGCCGACTATGCGAATATGGGGATGACGCTCTTCCAGAATGGCGGCTGCACGTTCCGCGATGCCGGGGGCTGCGCCTACCAGAAATAGCCGGAGGCGGTCCGGGTAGCTCTTCAGCAACTGGGGAATGAAGTCCGTGCCGTTCAGATTGTGCGGGAAGGAGTCCCCGTAGCGGAGGCGGCTTGCGATATCGACGCCGA
Organism: Sphingobium sp. MP9-4; assembly: GCF_005281675.1. NCBI lineage: Bacteria > Pseudomonadati > Pseudomonadota > Alphaproteobacteria > Sphingomonadales > Sphingobiaceae > Sphingobium > Sphingobium sp. MP9-4. Next base: position 35,963 of record NZ_LUFI01000041.1, read on the forward strand.
CGCCGTCATTAAGGACCAGCGCGTCATTCAGCGCGGCTGCGACCCCTTCGACCCGTCGTGCCTGGTTGATCAGATGGGCATTGCCGAATGCTACCACGCGCGGCGCCTGGTCCCTGATGAGGCCCGAAACTGCTTTCAGCGCGTCGCTCTCCGAAAGAACGGCAAGGCGAAGCGGCCCAATCTGGCGGGTCTGACGTCCCAGAATATGTTCGTAGATGGCCGAGATCCTGGCGCTCACACCCGGCCAGCCATAAGCCAGCAGACCTGCGGCAGTGGTCGGGGAGGGCGAGCGTTGCTGCGCCTTGCGAATGTCCTGCAGGGTGCGGGCAGCGGACAACGGATCGGTGAAATCGATCAGGCTGCCGGTATCGAGCTTGACGCAGGAGCGACGATGCGCCGGAATGTCGCTGACGACCGGATATAGTCCGGCGGACACCCCCTCGATCAGGGAAATACCGAAACCTTCATAGGCGCTGGGCGATGCGAAGATGGTACTCCGGGCAATCAGTGCCTGCAGTGCCTCGTCGCTGGGGCTATCATGAAATTCCACCAGATCGCCCAAGCCGAGTTGTTCGACGATCTGTTGCAGATCGGCGAAGGTGACACCCATCGGCTTTCCCGCGATGATCAGCCGGGCCTTGCGGTCCAGCCGGTGCAGATGCGCAAACCAGCGGATCAACAGGTCGATCCGCTTGTTCGGCGCGATCCGGCCGAAATAGATGAAGCGATGCTCGGCGGAAGGCGATTGCGCAAGACCGGCGAACTTGACCGTGTCCACGCCGTTTTCGACCAAGGTAAGTGCGCGACGATTGACCTTGGCGAACGTCTCATAGTCCGCTTCGCTGCAGGCAATGATCGCCCGATATCCAGCCAGTGAAAGGCGGGTCATGCTGTGAAAGTAGAATTGCTTCAATCGACGGGCATAGCCGGTATGAAAGAAGCCGCCATGCGTGGACAGGACCAGCGGTTTGCGGTGCAGCAGCCGGGTCAGTGCCAGATAGTCGGCGAAGAAATCGACGGCGTGGACATGGACGATGTCGCAATCGTCCAGATGGTGCAGCACGGATGGTGCGAGCGGATAGCGACGTCCACCCCGATAGGGTATCCGGACCACCTCTACATCGTCGATGATTTCGCATCGCGGCAAGGGTGCGTCGTCGCCGTCGAAGATGCGGTCCAGGGTGATCATCCTGACCTGGTGCCCGGCGCGAGCCTGTTCGCGGCACAGATTTCTGGTGAAGCTTTCCAGCCCGCCGAGTCCGGGATGATATTGTCGGGAAATATGGGCGATTTTCATATCAGACCCCCTTGGTGCCGACGATCGCTGACCGCTAGATCAGCATGATGGTGCCGATCAGCACCGTGTTCAGCATGGTCATCTTGTTGATCACGGCCTTGAGCTCGCTGGTGGATGTCTGATCGCGCTGGACCGCAACGATCGCGCAATCGGCGCTGCCTGCCGCATGAGCGAGATCGTCGATATGGCTGGCGTCGACCAGGCACAGATCGAAGTGAGCCGTCAGCGACGACAGGCGTTGCGACAGTGGCGCAAGCGGACTGCCGTCGATGGCGCAGCCATCCTGCTGGGGCGCGGCCATGACGAACAACGACCGGATACTGCTCGGCTGGACCAGCTGAAATGGCTCATCCATGTCGTCCGGCGAGCCGGTCCGCGCATTCATGCCAAGCAAGCGATGTTGGACGAAGCCAGAATGCTCCATGTCGACGACCAAGGTGCGCAGACCGCTCAGGGCTGCCGATACGGCGATATTTGCCGTCAATATGGCCGCCTGCTCGCTCGCCTCGATTGCGATGATCGCGATAGAGCCGGGCGCGCGACCGTCGGGATGGCGCATTGCAGACAGGGTCGACTGGATGTCCCGCGCTTGTTCCGCCAGCATTGCGCTGGGAGCGTGGATCACCGCGATCGCGGGATCGACATTGGCGTGGACAGTCGCCGTTTCCTCGCGCGTATCGCCATCGTAAGTCGGCGGCGGGCCGGGATAGACATCCTCTACCGGTTCAGTCGAGCGAAGCCTCATGACCAATTGCCTCCTTCGATACGGAGTTGCCTGCCGTTGACGCGCAGGTCTGCCTGACCAAGCAACGGCACGCCGGTAAGATAGGTGACGGTGTTACGGCTGCGGATGCGCGGGCTGAGCCATTCGGCTAGGATGACCGAGCCGATTGCGAGCATGAGAGCCACCATCGTCATCATCAGGAACCGCACGCCGATATTGGGCGCGTTGGGGATCATCGGCGGTTCTGCAATGTCGAGCCGCACGATGTTGAGCGACGGAGCCGTGCTGGTGGCATGCAACTGCGAGAATTGTTCGGTCTGCGCCTCATATTCCTTGCGCGCCGATTCCACATTGCTTTCCAGCACGGCGAGCTTGCCGCGATCGGCCGCGAGCGACAGCATACGCCCGCGATGCTGGTCGAGCAGGGCCTGCATCGTGCCCTGATTGGCCGATGCCGCCGAACTGGCCGCCGCCAGCGTGCCTGACATCTTGCCGGTTTCCTGGGCCAGACTGTCCTGCATCTGGCGCAACTGCTGCTGGGCGGCACGCATCGTCGCATGATTGGGGCCGAGTTCGGCAGCCATCTGGCTGATTTCCGCCGATTTGGCTGCGATCTGCGCCCTTAGCCCCTGGATCAGCCCGCTCGATTGAATGTCGGGCATATTGGCGCCGCCCGCCGCGCGCGACCGGGCCTCCGCAGCAACGGCTTCGGCCGACGACAGTTTCGACGACAATTCGCTGAGGCGCGTGCTTTCCGCATCGATGGCGCCGGTGGCGACAATGCCATGGGCGCGCTGGAAATCGGCAAGCCGTGCCTGCGCCTCTTCCATTCGCTGTTCGGACGCGGCGATCTGTTTCTTGTACCAGGAAGCAAAGCGCTGGGCGAATTCGTTGCTGATACCCAGGCGCGCATCATTGAAGGCCTGGGCGAAACTGTTGGCCATCAACGCCGAACGCTGTGGATCGAGGCTGCGGTAGGAGACGTCGATCGTATTGCCGGTCGCGCTGGGCGAAACCTGCAAACCCGACTGGACGCTGCGGCTGATCCAGCCTTCGAAACTCTGGTTGCCGTTCGTCTGCTCCTGCCAACGTGCACGCATCGCCGGATTTTTGAAAAGGCCAAGCCGCTCGGCCACCTTGCGGGCGATCACCTCGCTCTGCAGGATTCTGGACTCCGTCGCGAGCATGGATTCGCCGGTCGCCTCGTTCGATTTGCCGCCGGTCGGGTCCGGTGCCCGGTTGTCGAACAACAAGGTGGCGGTCGCGCGATATTCGCGTGGCGTGATCGCAATCCACAGGACCGTCAGCGCCATGATGCAGCAGAAGATGGCGGCTGCCATCCTCCAGCGCTGCAGGATGGCTCGCGTTATGTCGAACATGTACATCCTATCGGTCCCTTACGATGCAGCGCTTTGGCGCTGCCCTTCTACAAGGCTGACGACACGCCGGGTCAGGTGGTCGCCGTGGCGGCTGGCAGACAACATGCCGAGCAGGAATTGGGGGGCGAGGCTGTCCCGGAACATGAGGGCGGTGCTGCCCGGCCGGGCGTGCATGGCGCGGCGCAGGATTTCCAGGACCGGACCGTCGCGGTCGATATGCGACGCCTGCTGTTCCGGTGCGAGTCCGGGAGGAACGATCGCGGCGCGGACGAGCTGCTCGATCACCGGCCAATGGCCAGCGCCCAGATCGATGGCCTCGTGGAACAGCGCAGCATCTGTCGGATTGGTGATCGTCCAGTCGTCGACCGCGCGCATCATCCCCGCGAGCGTTGCCGGCATTTCGACCACTGTCTTGCGCTGCCTGAGGGTTTCCAGGCAGGCCAGCGCGCAGAACAGGCGGACATGATAGGGGGAGCCGCATGCGACATGGGCAATTGTCTCGCGCGCGGCATCGCTGAAGTTGAGGCCGGCCTGGGCGGCGCCGCGATCGATCAGGTCGAACACGGCGGCCGTGTCGATCCGCACGATGGGAACGGCTGTCATGTGCCGTCGCAGCGATTCATGGCCTTCGATGAGTTGGCTCAATCCGGACGCGATGCCGACCGCCAGAATATGAACCGGCAGGGCCGCGTCGGAGAGCAGCTTCATGGTGCGCGACAATTCGCCAAGAACAGCCGGATCGATGATACGGTCGAACTCGTCGAGGATGAAGATGAATTTTCGCTGCCCATGTTCGGCGAGTGCTTCCACGACATCGCGCGGTCCAACGACGATCGGCGCATCTGTTGCGGGTGAGCGCGGCAGGTTTCCGCGGGCGGCATCGAGGAACGGCGAGATCAGGCTGGTGAAATCCTGCCCAGGCTCGCATGCCATGTAGAAGACCAGATAGCCGCGATTGTCGGCAACATTGGCGAAGACGCGCGCTAGCGAGGTCTTGCCTGTCCCACGGCCGCCAAAGATCATCGCATGATTGCCGCGGTCCAGCACCCCCTCCACCAGCAGATCCATCTCCTGCTGCCGGCCATGAAGATGGCGGGCGGCCGTGACGGGCTGGGTCGCATTGAACCCCTTGCGTATCGCTGATCGGACAGCGTCAGCGGACATGGCTGCATTTGTAGACGGCGTGACGGATGCAGCACCGGCCGATTGCGCATTTTGAGGCACGCCGCCCGTAGCTCGAGAACGCCGGCCAGGCGTTTCTCGGCGACGCTCGGGCTCGGGCGTTCGTCGGAGCCAACGGGCAATTCTGGTGAAGATATTCACGCAATGCCTCCTGTCAGGATACCGGATCGCATCTCAGAAGGTCCGCTCGTTGACGGTGTAGACGTCACCAGGCTTGACCAGCATATCGAGGCTGGCCTTCTTGATGATCTCCGTGCCACGGTGCAGCGTGATCTTCTTTTCCGATCCGCCCAAAGTCGGCCCGCCGGCCTGGGCCAGCATCTGGCGCAGGGTCATGCCGGTTTCGAAGGCGACGCGGCCGGGCTTGTTCACCTGGCCGTAGATGAATACCTCCTCTGCCTTCGGCACGAAGATGGAATCGCCTGCGCGCAGGAACTGACCGGTCCCGCTTTGCGGGTCGAGATCGCTGAGCGCAATCCGGCGATCCGCTTCTCCCGTTCGTTGCAGGATCGCATAGTCCGCCGCGTCCGCGCGGGCGCCGCCGGTGCGCGCCAGCATCATCGCGATCGTCTGAGGCCGATCCAGGGGGTAGAGCCCAGGGTTCTGGAGGTTGCCGAACATCGTGACCGATCGACTGACGAAGCTCACGACTTCGACATTGACGATCGGATCGACGAAATATCCGCCGGTCTGCAATTGCCGGCGGATATTGTTTGCAAGGGCGTTGGTCGTGGATCCCTCCGCAACCACGTCGCCGATGCTCGGCAGGGTGATGCGCCCATCTTCCTTGATCCGCGTTTTGACCTCGATCGGATAGGCGCCGAATATCGAGACGCGTATCTCGTCATTGGCACCCAGGACATAGGCGGCGACCGCTTCCTTGTTGTCGACGCCGGCCAATACGGGATTGGCGAGCGCGGCCAGAAGAAGGGAACTGCACAGGTTTCGCATCGCACGGGGTAAGAACATGGCCATGCTCCTCACAATGTAAGGCCAAGGGACAGCATCATTGATGTCGATTTATATCGGTAGCGCTCGACTGCGCTTTCACGCCATTCGTGGCGAACGTCCACGCCGGCCGTCAGGCGGCTGCGCAGTGCAAATCGATATCCGGCGTTGAGCGCGATCGTTTCGTCGGTACCGCGCATCATGTCGGTGTCGATCAACAACTCGCCCTTGAACTGGCGCCTGGCATAGCTCGCGCCAGCCTGGATCGAAGATCGTGAACTGAGGGTCGCATTTCCGCGGAGCGAAAAATTGGTCAGGACGATATAGGTCGCGCCGGTGTTGCTCTGGTTGCTGGTGCTTCGGCTGCCGTCGAATACCAGGGAGGTGCGCGGCGATGGCCGATAGACGGCACCGGCATGATAGCCCAGACCCGAATAGTCATCGACCCGTTCATCACGCGCCTTGGTATGAATATAGCCAATTCCGGCACTCCAACTGAGACGCGGAGCGACAGCGCGTTTGAACTCGATCCCAACCCGATAATTGTCGGCACCGCGGCTCATGCGCAGTTCGGACGTCTCGTCTGACCAGTGGGGGCGACGAAACGCTTCGACGTTGAACATCAGCCGGATGTCGCCAAGGCTCGCCTTGCTATAGGCGATACCGATACCGGCGCTGCGGGTGCGGATGTCGAACGGCCGGCGTGAATCGACGCTATTGTTCGTTTGCAGATAGCCGAGCTTGATGACGGGATAGTAACCATAGGGCTTGTCGCACTCGGCCGTGACCGCATAGTCCTGGGTGCGTTCGCTGTTGCCGACGATAATGCCTTGATCGGCCAGATCGGCCTGTGCGAAATTCAATCGGGCGCTTGGACGCAGATAACAGAGTGCGCTGACCTTTACATCGCCCTTGGCGGTGAGCGTAACGCGCTCCCGATCGAGATTGCTGTAGCGCTGATGGAAGTCATAGCCCAACGATCCCATGACCGTGACCTGGTGGACACCGAGATTTTTCCTGAAGGTGACATCGAGCGCCGGGGTGATGCGAATATCGTCCTTGTCGCCGGAGACGAGATCATCGCTCTGGCGCAGGACATTGTCGTCGTAAAGCATCCGTACCGTGGGTGCCACGGTCAGGCCGTCAGGCGGCACTTCGACCTGCGCAAAGGCTGGGCAGCCCAAGATGATCGAGCAGGCAAGGGGAAGGCGCGCATAATGCAGGCGGGTCATCTTGCGGCTCCCGCCTGGTTGTATTTTGCAACAATGGCTGCCTGTGGCCGGGCTTTGCCTTGTACGGGTTGCAGGCTCATGGGATAGTTTGCGCCCCACCATGGGCCGCCGGCCCAATAGGCCCAACCCATCCAGACATCGGCATTGGCATCGAGATGCTTGAGCAGGGCGTCTAGGCTGTCGAGGCAGGCGGCATTTGCTGGGGCGCCGAACTCGCCAAGGAAGCCCTTGTGGCGGTTGTCCCGAAGCCATTTTGTCGCCGCTTCCATGCGGCGTTGGATGACCGGCGGTGCTTCGCATTGCGCCTTCATCCCGGAACTGTCCGAGTCCAGATATTGGTGCATCTCGATCGCATAATTGCCGGCTGGATCGCGGAAGTTCTGGAAGGCGGCAGCGTTGGAGGCGCGGCCGCCAGCGATCCAGCTATGCGCGCCGGTCCAGTTGGAGCCCGGCACGAACAGCATGTTGCGCGCACCCGCCTTTCGGATGGCGACGACGCTTTCGTCCACCATCGATCGCCAGCGTGCTGGAGCCATGCCGTTCGGTTCATTCATCAGACCGAAGGCCACCTGCCGGTTCCCGCGATAATGCTCGGCCAGCCGGCGCCACAGATCGGCAAGTTTCGCGCTGCCATCTTGCGATTGATCCAGTCGCTGCCCCCCGTTTGCGCCATAATTATGGATGTCGAGGATGATGATCCGGAACGGGGCGAGGATCGCCACGACCTTGTCGAGGCGGGCCTGTTCGGCAGTCGAAAGGGGCTGGAGCGGGACGGGTTGGATCCGCTCCCACAATATCGGAACCCGGACGATCTTCATGCCCATCGCGACGAAGGGCGCCGCGGTGCGGGTATCGGGGTAGATATAATCCTTCCCGAAAATACCCGGCTTCCTGCCCGAGTTGAACTCTCCGCCCGCGAGGTTGATTCCCGACAACGGTGGCTCCGCGCAGGCCATCCAAGGGCATGCCGTCGAGAGGAGGGCAGCACATCGGATCGCAAGGACCGTCCGTCTCGGGCGCTGAGGGGCGCTCATGGTCAGCGCTGCCCGCCTGTGCTAGCAGAGCGCCGCAAAGGGATAGATTGTAGGGCATGGCACCGATCGGGAACAGGCAGGCGAGCGTGGATGTCGCTATCGCGCCCGCGTCGCGACATGCGGCGCGGGCCGTCGCCGGACGTGAACGACATGCCGCGTTGCTGACTCATTTCGGCAGCGTCGGATTGTTGTTGATGCGGGGCGTTGTGACCGACGTTGGGCAGTCGGGCGATGCGGAAACGCGCGTGATCCATTATCGCCGGCAGGTTGATGGAAAATATTGCGTCGAACTGCCCGCGCGCATCGATGTCGATATCGGAGATATGATCATGATCCGTGCGCTGACGCTGCCCGACGGGGCGGTGCGGCCGATCATGGCGCGGGCGACGAGCCGACGGGAATGGATAATGCTCGATGATGTCAACGCGATTGTCGACGACTATACCCATGCCACACGCCGTTTCGTTCGTTGGGGCACAGGGGCCGGATCGGCTCTGGCAATGCTGGCGGTTTGCGGCATCGCGGCTCCTCTCGCGCTGACCACAGCGGTATTTTCCTTTGCCGGTGCCTGGAGCTTGCATCGCCGCGATCGCCGAGATCGGACTAGGATCGGCCGCTGGCTTGCCCGTTAGGTCGGCAAGAGTTCCAATGGACATGGTCATGCGAGCATCCCCTGCTGCCGATACCAGGTGATGGTGCGACGAAAGCCTTCCTCCAGATTGATCAGCGGCTGATAGCCGAGGACCGTCTGCGCCCGCCTGATGCTGAACGCGCGGTTGTGCTTGAAGATGGTCAGCCGGCGACGAGGTAATGGGGGTTGCAATCCCAGCGGCGCATAAAGTGCTTCGCACAGGCGCGCGGCCATCAGCGCGAGGCTGTAGGGGATGGTCGTCTTGGGCGGTGGTACGTCCAAGGCGGTAGCGACGGCCCTTACATAGTCGCGCAGCGGCAGAAAGGCGCGATCACCCAGGATGAAGGTACCCGATGGCGCATCGGGATGAACCATCGTCAATATGTAGCCGGCGACCAGGTCATCAATGTAGACAGGATGGAAATTGGGTGTTTGCCGACCCGCAAACAGAAAACGGCGGCGCTGGACCAGGCGGAACAGCTTTAGCATCCGGGTGTCGCCTGGCCCATAGGTGGAGCAGGGGCGAACGATGACGACGCTCATGCCCGGCCGGCCCATTTCGTCACGGCAGAGATCTTCGGCTCGCAACTTGCTTTCCTGATAGGGATCGCGGGGGTCGAATGGCGCATTTTCGTCTGCGGGGGCGTCGGCCACATTCCCGTGGACGCCAATCGACGAGCAATAGATGAAGCGCTCGACGCCGGCCCGTCGGCTCGCTTCAAGCAGGGCCCGAGTAGCATCCCGATTGACCTGCATGAACGCCTTGCGCGGTCCTTCGGTACGGAACATCGCGGCAATGTGAAAACAATAGCGTGCGTCCCGAAGCAGTGCGTCGAAACGATCAGAGTCTGTCAGCGAGCCTTCGATCCACTCTATGCCGCTCTCGCGCTCCGCTTCGGTAAGGGGCCTGCGGCACATCGAGCGGACGCGGTAGCCCATTTGCAGGAGTTGACGTGCGAGCGCCCCGCCAACGAAGCCAGTCGCGCCGGTCACTGCTATGATGGGCTGATAACCGATTTCGTTCATGTAAATAGCTTCCGGTCGACGGCGAAAGGCGATGCATTCATCATCGCTATTTTGCGTCCAGGCGCGTTGATCGGCGAAAGCAATTGCGTCTCCATTGAAGAAACGATCATTTGATATCCCGATCTCAATAATATTGCGTGGATCCTGATTGCGGAAATTCTTACGCAACTGCGGTATTAGTCAACATCAGGGGTAACACCTATCAATTAGGTGCAAATACATAATGGAACATGATTTTGTTATGTGTGAACTTGGTGTTTGTTCGGGTGAGTGACGCGAGCACTCGATGCACGTGCCATCTTGTCCGAGGCGGACGCGTTTTCATGAGCGGATCTGCATGGTGCGTTTGGTTCTTGGCGCCCATTCGATCGTGGAGGCGCGCCGCTATTCAGGCTTTCGGCTCATGCTTGTCGCGTGAGCGCCAGTCGGAGAACGGGTTTGGCATTGCAATTTCTGTCTGCACAGCTGGATCATCTTTACGCGCGGCTGACAGTGATGCGACTCCGCGCGCAAGGCTGCCAACCGGGGCGGGGCCTGCGCGTGCGGGGTGGCGTGCCTTATCTCCGGAACCCCGGATCCTTGGTCATTGGCAACAATGTCCGCCTGCGGAATGAACCGACCCGGATTCGCCTGGCTACGGTTCCGCAGGGGGCTATCATTCTTGGCGACGAGGTTTCGTTGAACACGGGAGTTCATATCTTCAGCGCTGCGCGGATCGATGTCGGCGGCGGGTCGCGTATCGGTGACAATGTTGCGATGTTCGACACGAGCTTCCATCCCGTTCATGAAGGGCGCTCCGTAAGGCCCCGTCCGATCACCATCGGTCGCAACGTCTGGATTGGCCGCAACGCCATCATCTTGCCCGGCGTGTCGATCGGCGATCATTCCGTGGTGGCGGCCGGATCAGTGGTCTTTGATGATATTCCCGCCCGACAGGTGTGGCGGGGCAACCCCGCGGCATTCGTGAAGCATGTCCGGGCGACCGACGATTTTCGACGTAGCTAGGGGGAGGGCGATATGTCAGGTCCGGGGTTGGGGCGCGCAGTCCGTTCAGGCATGGCCTGGTCCATCCTGGAAAGTTGGGGTGTGCAACTGTTGCAGTTCCTGACCTTCCTCGTGATTGCGCGCTATGTCGATGCGACGATGCTGGGCATCGTCGCCATGGCCCTGCTGGTAGGGCAATGGTTCCAGATGATCATATTGTCGGGGATCAGTGCATCGCTTGTGAGCAAGGGCGGCGCTGCCGATGCCGACTTGGATGATACGGCCTTCTGGATTTCTGCTGCGGCCGGCGCGCTGCTGCTGATCGCGACCTTCTTGCTAGCCGACTTGGTTGAGCGGACCGCCGCCCATCAGGGCTTGGGCATGGTTTTGCGATGGCTGAGCGTCGCGAATTTCCTGGGTGCGCTGAACGTCGTGCCACAGGCTTGGCTGACGCGGGCCTTGCTGATGCGGCCATTGGCCACGCGCTCGACAATCTCGACCCTGGTGGGCGGCCTTGTCGGAATAGCACTGGCCGTGGCCGGTTATGGCGTGATGGCGCTGGTGGCACAAAATCTGGCCGTAGCGGTCATCGGAACGATAATCCTGTGGGCCGCCTGCCCGATGCGACCCCGACTGCGTTTTTCACGGGAAAAGGCAAGGGACGTGCTTTTCTATGGCCGTCATGTCGGCGTGACGGGCGCTGCGAATTTCTTCAACGCCAATGCTGACATCATGGTCATCGGCCTGGCGCTCGGCGGCGCAGCGACAGGCATTTATACCGTCGGCAAGCGGGCTTTGCTGGCCGCCAATCTGATGCTGGCGCGTGCGCTGTCCCGTGTGGCACTTCCGGTCTTCTCGCAACTCAAGGGGGATCCGCCCCGCCTTGCAAAGGCTTTCCTCAGAATAGTGTCGGCGACATCGTCCATAACGACCCCGGCCTTTGTCGGCCTGGCGATCGTATCGGACGAGTTTATTTTCCTGTTGTTCGGTCCGCGTTGGGCGGCGGCAGCCGATGTGATGCGCTATCTCAGCCTGTTCGGCGCGCTCCAGGCGATCGGCATTTACAATCAGTCGCTGATGCTCGCCATGGGAAAGCCGCAATGGCAGACTTGGCTGGCGGGCATTTATGCGCTGGTCAATATTGTCACCTTCTTCTTTGCCGTTGAATATGGGATGGCTGCGGTCGCTGCCGCGTTCACGGCGCGCGCCTATATCCTCTATCCCCTGTCCGTCTGGCCAGTTGTGGTTCTGCTGCCGCTGGGATGGCGGGATTATTGGAAGGCGCTGCGGCCCAGTGTCGTCGCATCGCTGGTCATGGCTGTTTTTCTATGGGGGTTCCGGTTCGCATTGGCCGGCCAAGCTCCGATTCCGATGCTGTTGTCGACGGTCATCGCTGGGGCAGCGGTCTATATGGTCGTCCTCGGACTGGTCGGACGGACCATTGTCATCGACATGTTCCATTTCGCACGGGCAGGGGGCAAACGCGTGTCCTCCACCAGTTAAATTTCCGAAGTGGACATTTTTGGAAATCCTCCGGCAATGACATTTTGCAGCTGCGGAACGAAATTTCTCAAAATGTGTAAAACTACCTACTATACTTCCCCTAATGCCGATGTTAAAAATTGCGCATTGCAGCAGAGAATTATGTAAACCTCCAACTGGATCAATAATCGGTCAGGGGTGAGCATGGGGCAGACGTCCGATTGAAGACGTGAGCCGGTTTCTGCCATCCCTTTCAGGGTGACGGTCGCAGCATATGAAATAATTCTGGGCGTTAAGCGCGGGGTTTGAGTTATGTTCGCAGCCGTCAGACGATTTAACATCATGCCGATCTCCAAGGCGGGCCAAGTCCGCGCCAGCTTTTCGCTGGTCAGATTGCGTTGTCTCAGGCGCCACGTCTCGTGGAGTGGGGTCAGTCGCTATCTGGTCGGGTTGGCCATGGTCGCGATCGCGCTCGCCGCTTTTCAGGCCGATGAATATCCGTCCTTCTCCAGCGAATTTTATGTGATATTCACATTCGTTGCATTGTTTACGACGATGCTGTTCGGCGCCGGACCGGGCTTTCTGGCTGGTATCGCCGCCTTGGCGGTCACTTATCTGCTTGAAGGCTTTCATGGCGGGCTGCTTGCGGCGGGCGCCTTCCTCATGGCGCTGGTTGCCGCCAACGTCGTTGCGCTTCGCGCGACATTCTGGCGCGCTAGGGCGGAATATCAGGCTGCCCATGTCGGCCGGCTGATGACGCAGATGAAGCTGCTGACCGACGGCGCGGCGCATTATGCCCTCTACATGACCGATGTTTCGGGGTTCATCCTGCATTGGAATCGAGGCGCCGAGCGCTTTACCGGCTGGTTGACTGGCGAGGTGATGCATCGCCATGTCGCGCTGCTCTACCCAGGGCGCGCGGAGATCAAGGCGCGCATGGCGCAGGCCTTCGCCTTCGCCCGCCAGCATGGCAGCTGGGAATTCGATCATGAATGCTGCCGCAGCGATGGCACCATCTATCTGCAAAATTGCGTTGTCACGGCATTGTACGACAATGACGGAGCGTTGCAGGGCTTTGCCAACCTGATCCGCGACGTCACGCTGGAGCGCGCGCATGAGCTTGCGCTGCAGGAGCGGGAGCATGAGTTGCGGTTGATATTGGAGACCGCGCCGGACGCCGTCTTCGTATTCGATGCCGACGGCTGCATCGAATATATCAACGAAGCGGCCTCCCGCATGTTCGGCTATGATCTGGTGGATCTCAAAGGCCAGAATTTCGAGAGCCTGCTGCTGGTCTGTCCTTCTGAAGACGAAGTGCCTGACGAATATCCATTCCGGATCGTCGATGTTTCGGAAAAGATCGAGCGGCAGTTGATCGGCCGGCATCATAATGGCTCGAATTTTCCAACCGAGATGACCTTCGTGCGGATGGAAGCGAACGGCGGCACAAGGTTTACGGCCTTTGTGCGCGACCTTTCCGAACAGGAGGCGACGAAGGCTCGGCTGGAAACCCTGCAGGCGGAAATGCTGGATGGCACCCGCTATAGCGCAATGGGGGCGATGGCCTCGATGCTGTCGCACGAGTTGACCCAGCCATTGACAGCGCTTGCAGCCTATATGGAGGGGGGCAGCATCCTGCTCAACAATCTCAACGGCGGGAGTCGGGCGAAGCTGGACGAAATTTTCCATCTCGCGTCGAGCGAAGCGGTGCGGGCGGGGGCGATCATGCGCCATTTGCGCGACTTCACCAGCAGTGGTGAAGCGCAACTGGAGGTGCGGGATATCGGCGAAATGGTGCGCAGCAGCATTGCGCTCGTCCGTCCTGCGGCTGCCCGTGCGCAAGTCCGTGTCGTGCTTCGGGTTGCGCCAGACGCGGGACCGGTATTCGCCGATCCGGTCCAGATCCAGCAGGTGATCGGCAATCTTTGTCGCAATGCCATAGATGCGATGCGCAACATGGATGAGCGGATCCTGACGATCCACGCGTCCCGCGTCGATGAGCTTACCACCCAAATCATGATTACCGACACTGGCTCGGGCATCGCCGCGGAAATCCGCGAGCGGCTGTTCGACGCCTTTGTCACGACCAAGGAAGAGGGAACTGGGGTCGGATTGTCCATTTGTCGAACAATTGTGGAGGCCCATGGCGGGCGGATCTGGGTTGAGCCCGCGCCTGCCGGCAGCTGCTTTTGTTTCACATTGAAGCGTAAGAAGGGGATTCTTTGTGGAGGAAATGAAGACGATTCACATCGTGGACGACGAATATTCCGTCAGAGCGGCAACGGCATTCTTGTTGGAGCTTGAAGGATATTCGGTCCGCACTTGGCAGAGGGGCGCTCATTTTCTTGCCGCCGCGCCGACCGAGCCGCCGGGCTGTGTCATCCTGGACCTGCGCATGCCCGACATGGATGGACTGGAGGTGCAGCGCCGTCTCAATGAAGCGGATCTCAATTTTCCGGTCATCATGCTGACGGGGCATGGCGACATTGCCGTGACGGTCGCGGCAATGAAGATGGGCGCCGTGGATTTCCTGGTGAAGCCGTTCGAGCGACAGAGCCTGTTGCAGGCGGTCGAGAACGCCTGGTCGGTGCTATATGATAATGGTGCGCGCCGACAAAGGGTCGCGCAGGCGCAATCGCTGGTGGAAAAGTTGACGCCGCGCGAGCGCGATGTTCTGGCAGGCCTGACAATGGGGCTACCGAACAAGCACATCGCCCTGCAATTGGGCATCAGCCCGCGCACGATCGAAATTCATCGCGCAAACCTGATGGCAAAGCTCAAAACGCGCAATCTTTCGGATGCCCTGAGAGTTGCATTTGCGGCGGGAATAGGCCGGAGGCTGGATGGATGAGCGTCAATATTTCTGCCGCCGTGGTGCTTTTTGTCGCCATAGCGAGGGGATTGTCGCGATGAGCGCCAATAGTGCGATCGGGAGCCAGAAAATTGCGAAAAGGCGATCTGGCCATGCTGGCTTGATTTCGACGAGCGATGCATTTTGACGTTGCCAGAGGTGATAAAGGCCGATCGCCCAAATGAGCAATATGATTGCCGCACCGGCGCAGAGCGCAATGTTCATATTTCCATGAACCTCCCATTTTCGGATTAAAGGACGATGCTCTGTTTTTTTTAGCAAAAACAATATACGAATAATATAAGTGAAATTACGCTGTTAACAAAATTGCCGATTCATCTAAAATCATTCCGATATAAATTTGATTTTTGATATTTTATTAGTTAATATTTATTAGGTGTTGTCACGGATTGATGTTTTTGAGGCGCCCGTGCTCTTGTCGGTTGAATTGATTTCGCTCCTCTGCGTGCTGCGCAACTGGGAGCGCCCGGCCATTGCTGTGCCAATGGTCGACAATCGACGAGAAAAGGACAGGCCATGGCAAATCCGGATTTGGCGGCGCGTTTCCACAGCGCGAGCGGAACGGGGGCGTTAATCGCCAGGCGCAATGCACGCCTGTGGCTGTGCCTGCTGTTGCTATCAGCTGATTGCTTGGCGCTGCTGATTGGCTTTGGCGTAGGCGCGCGCCTCTCGCCGGCATCCTCGTCGGACATGATCGGATCATTATCCGCAGGCATTCTCGTCTTTGCGATCATCGCCTTTCACAGCCAGGCTTACAGCATGTCCTGTCTGACCAGCGCGACGATCAGCTGTCGCGCTGCGACATTGGCATTTGGTGCCACCATGCTGCTGTTCTTCCTTGTAATTTTCGCATCGAAGGCGGTGGGAACCTTCCCGCGCTCAGGCATATTGTTCGGCGTCTTTGGCAGCCTGGGGCTGCTGGTCGTGCAGCGCTCACTGATGGCCTATGCGGTCCGGCGTTGCTTCGGAAATCAGTTGTTCGCGGAGATATTGATCCTTGATGGTATCGCGCGCCCCAATGATTGCGGTGCGGCGGCCGTGATCGATGCGCGCCAGATCGGGCTGCGCCCCGAAGAGGATGATCCGCACAAGCTGCACCAATTGGGCGTGCTGCTGCGTGATTATGACAGGGCGATCATCCTTTGTCCGGCTGCCCGACGAGCGAGTTGGGCCGAGATATTGAAGGGCAGCAATGTTCAGGGCGAAGTCGTCGTGCCAGAGGTCGGGGAGACTGCACCGCTTGCGGTAGGGACCTGGTTGGACACGTCGACCCTAGTGGTCTCGCGCGGCCCGCTCAACCTTGCTGACCGCGCGCGCAAGCGTTTGCTCGACATTGCCTTGACCGTGCCCCTGGCCATTGCGCTGCTGCCGTTGCTGCTTCTGGTGGCGATCGCCATCAAGATCGACAGCACCGGGCCGGTCTTCTTTCGCCAACAACGGATCGGTCGCGGCAACCGCTTGTTCCGGATTTACAAGTTCCGCAGCATGCGGACCGATTGCGGCGACGCATTGGGTAGCCGTTCCACCGGTCGAAGTGATGACCGTGTGACCCGCATCGGGCGCTTCATTCGCAGTACGAGCATCGACGAACTGCCCCAGCTATTCAATGTTCTGCTCGGCGAAATGAGCCTCGTCGGGCCGCGGCCGCACGCCTTGGGCTCGACCGCTGATAACGCCTATTTCTGGCAGGTCGATCGGCAATATTGGCATCGCCACGCGCTCAAGCCCGGCATCACGGGACTGGCCCAAATCAGGGGTTTCCGTGGCGCGACGGAAACACGCGGCGACATCTTGCGGCGGATCGAGGCGGATCTGGAATATCTGCACGGCTGGAGCCTGGCGCGGGATATCGGCATCCTGCTGCGGACCTTCAACGTGCTCGTTCATCACAAGGCGTTCTGAAACGGGGGGGGGGCATGATCGATCATGATCGGCCGCAAATCACCTCAGGATGAGCCGGCCATGGCGACGAAGCTGGAATGAGGCAGGCGTCGCCACCCGCCTATATCATGATGGGCGCGGCCTCCAATTCTCCAATCTGGATGATGTCGCCTGGTGCCAACCCGGAATTGTCGAACATCGGAAGGATCACATCGGCGTGGCTTGGCCGTGGTTCATGTGGGCAGGCAAGAAGGGGATGTTGCGGAGTAATTTTTGTTTTTGGTTCATTTTTTGCGAGAAAGGTGTTGACGGGTTCGCCTGACGGGCCTAGATGCCACTCCACCGACGCGGTGATGACCAACGGTTCTCGCCACGAACGGTCGCCAACATAGCAGGACAGTACGTCCCCCGATAGAGATAGCGGGGAACGA
>NZ_LUFI01000042.1:0-52523 GCF_005281675.1 Sphingobium sp. MP9-4
CAAGTGGCTCTGGGGAACATGATCTTCCAGGCTGAAGCTGTAAAACAGCGCCTCCTGCATCACCGTCCAATCACCCATCATCAGCCTGTCTCCTAACAACAAAGCCAGTGAATCAGAACCGCGCCATCACTGCAAAGACCGGGTCCTCAACACAACCCACCTATCCCGGCCCTTCGGCGAGGGTTGAATCTGTCCACGCCGGCCTAGCGCCGCTTCCCCTTCCTCTCGATCAGCACCGCCTGTTGCCAGCGGCTCGGCGCCTTGTCGGTGCGGTGGATGCAGCCGGCCCAGCAGCAGGGCCGCTTCTTGCCCTCCTGCAATTCCTCGACAGTGCGCGCAATGCGCCGCGCGCGGGTCGCGGCCTGCTTGGCATCCTCGACCCAGCAGATGAACTCGTTGCGGCCAAGCGGCGTCAGCCCCTGCCACAGCGCGAAGATGCCGGCGTCGGCCCGGATCGCCGCCTGCATGTCATCGGCCGCCTCATGCACCATGCCCTGAAGGAAATCGTCCGTCACCCAGCCTCTCCGATCATTGCGATGCGCAGGCTAGGCGGAAAAGGCCGGCTCCGCCAGCGCCAGACCATGCGCCCGGATCGCGCCGGGCCAGCCTTCCGCCGCCGCCTCGAACGCCGCCCTGTCCCTGGCATAAAGCGCGCGGATCGCCGCTTCATAGCCGGCCCGGTCGCCCGCCATCGCGGTCAGGAAATGATATGCCGCGTCCATCGCCGCGCGGGGCGATGGCTTGTCCGCGCTCGCCTTCACCGCATCCTCGACCAGCTGGCGCAACGTGGCGGAGGCGCCGCGCGGCTGCGCCGCCAGCCAGTCCCAATGGCGCGGCAGCAGGGTGATCTCGCGCGCCTGCACCCCCATCTTGGGTCGCCCCCGCCCCCGCGGCACCGCATCGACCTGCAGGTCGATATCCACCTGCCGCCCGGTGCGATCGTCGAACAGCAGGATATTCTGCGCGTCGTCCCCCATGGCCCGCAGCGCCGCGCGCACCTCATCCTCGTCGCCGGTCGCGATCCAATAGTCGCCCGAAAAGGCCGTCAATGTGCGGTCCATACCGAATCTCCTTCGGCACGGTATTTATTACCCGGATATAATAGAGTCAATAATATCCGGATTAAATTCCGATATCGCGCAGCTCGACCCAGGTCGGCGCATGATCGCTCGCCTTTTCCCGGCCACGAAATGCCTTGTCGACCTGGGCATCGACCAGCCGGTCGGCCGCCGCCGGGCTCAGCAGCAGATGGTCGATGCGGAAGCCCGCGTCGCGCGGCCAGGCCCCGGCCTGATAGTCCCAATAGGTCCACACGCCCCCGGCCGGATGGCGGGTCAGGATCGAATCGGTCCAGCCGTCGCCCAGCAGCCGGCGATAGGCCTCCCGGCTTTCGGGCTGCATCAGCGCATCGTCGGCCATCGCCTTGGGCGAATAGATGTCCACGTCGCGCGGGATGACATTATAGTCGCCGGCCAGGATGGCGGGCACTTCCTCCGCCCAGATTTCCGCCGCCCGCTCCCGCAGCCGCTTCATCCAGCGCAGCTTGTAATCGAATTTCGGCCCCGGCTGGGGATTGCCGTTGGGCAGGTAGATGCTGGCCACCCGCACCCCCTTCACATCGGCTTCCAGATAACGGCTCTGCTCGTCCTCGGGCTCGCCCTCCAGGCCCCGGCGCACCTCCACCGGCTGGTCGCCGCGCGCCAGGATGGCCACGCCGTTGAAGCCCTTCTGCCCGTGCCAGATCACGCCATAGCCGGCATCCTCGATATCCTTGACCGGGAAGGTCTCGTCGGATGTCTTGATTTCCTGCAGGCAGGCGATGTCGGGCCGGGTCTCGTCCAGCCATTCCAGCAGGCGCGGCAGCCGCGCCTTGATGCCGTTGATGTTGAAGGTGGCGATACGCATAATGGACCTGTCCCTTTCGCTGTCCACCTCCCTTTAGAGAAGTGGGCTGCGTCTACAAGCCAATGCGCCGATCAGACCGAGAAGCTGGTGCCGCAACCGCAACCGGCGGTCGCGTTGGGATTGGTCACCTTGAACGCCGCGCCGCCCAGGTCCGACACGAAATCGACCGCGGAGCCGCGCACCAGATCCAGGCTGACATCGTCCACCACCAGCGTCACGCCATCGCGCTCCACCGCCAGATCCTCGGCCTCCACCTGCTCGGCCAGGCCAAAGCGATATTGGAAGCCCGAACAGCCGCCGCCTTCCACGGCCAGCCGCAATATGGCGGGCTTGCCCTGCTTGGCGGCGATCGCCGCGACGCGCGCGGCAGCGGAGGGGGTGAGGTCAATATCGGCCATGGCGCCTAGATAGGATCAAGCAAAAGCCCCGGCAACCCATGGGCGCCGGGGCTTTGGAAAAGTCGGGATCAAAAGCGGTCGATCAGTCGACGGCCTTTTCGTCCGCCTTGGTCGGGCCGCCCATGGCGACCGGCGGCTTGGTGTTCATCGCGATCAGATAGTCGGGACCGGCGACGAACGGGATCGGGTTGATCGCCGCGCCATCGACGCGGACTTCATAATGGAGGTGGCTGCCGGTCGAACGGCCGGTCGACCCCATCAGGCCGATCACTTGGCCGCGATGGACATAGGAGTTGGGCGCAACCAGCAGCTTCGACATATGGCCGTAGCGGGTTTCCATGCCATTGCCGTGCGAAATCTGGACCAGGTTGCCATAACCGCTGGCCCAGCCGGCGCGGCTGATGATGCCGTCGGCGGTCGCGTGGATCGGGGTGCCGATGGGCCCTGGAATATCGATGCCCTTGTGCATGCGGGCGCTGCGGTTGAACGGGTCGGAACGCACGCCGAAGTTCGAGGTCAGCGACAGCTTCTCGACCGGGCGGCCCGAGGGGATATAGGCCGCGGTCTTGGCGTTGCCGTCCATGCGCTGCAGGCTGGAAAAGATGTTGGAGAAGCCGACATCGGCCGGGCCGAGCGCGCTGGTGTTGATTTCCGAGGCGTCGCCATATGGATCATCTTCATCCTTGGCGTTGGCCGGGGCTGCGGCGCACATCACGCCTACCATGCCGACCATCCCGAAAATCTTGGCCGTCTTACTGGCCGATTGGAACCAACGCGCACCAAGCGCATTCACAGTACGAAGAATCAACATGCCGACCCCGACTTATGCCCGCGAAGGCTTTTGCCTCTCGTGGGTTCCCCATGTTCAATAAAATGGCGACCTAGATCGCCCCCGCTGGATGCAGACTGCAAATCGCCGCTCAGCTTGCAAGCGCGTCGTAGAAATCCCGCGTCAAACCGGCCTGCCGACGCGCCGAGTCGTTGAACGGTGGCTTAACGCTCCCCCGAAAATGGCGTTTCACAAGGATTTGGTAATGTTTGACGGGGTCTAGCCCCAATCGGTTCGTCGCCTGGTTGAACCATGTCGTCCCCGCCGACACATGGCGAATCTCATCCGTCATGATCCGCTGCAACATCTTTGCGGATATATGGTCGCCCACCCCCTCGAACCGCGCGATCGTCGATGGCGTGATGTCCAGTGCCCGCGCCTCCAGCACCATCGGCACCACGGCCAGCCGCGCCAGCGCATCAGCCGCCGTCTCGCTCGCCGCCTGCCACAGCCCGTCATGCGCGGGTAGCGCGCCATAATGGCTGCCCAGCTGCCGCAGCCGCCGGTCGAGCAGCGCGAAATGCATCGCCTCTTCCGCGCCGACCCGCATCCATTCGTCGGTGAAGCCTGTCGGAAATTCGCCGCCAAAGCGCCCGATCAGGTCGAACGCCAGGTCGATCGCGACGAACTCGATATGCGCCAGCGCGTGCAGCATCGCGATCCGCCCGCGATCCGTGCCCATCTTGCTGCGCTTGGGCATCTGCCCCGGCGGCAGCAGTTCGGGTGCATCGGGCCGGGCCGGCCGGTCGGGCATCACCGTGTCGAACCGATGCGCCAGCCGGCCCAGTCGCCAGGCCCGCGCCACCGCCCGCGCCGCCATCAGCTTGGCGGTCGGATCGGCAATGGTCAGCACATGGGCGCACCCTGCGCCCACGGAATCAATGGCAGGTGGCAGGGTCAAAGCGCCTTCGCCGCCTCCAGCACTTCGGCGGCATGGCCCTTGACCTTGACCTTGGGCCAGACCCGCACGACCTTGCCGTCGCCGTCCGCCAGGAAGGTCGCCCGCGCGATCCCCATATATTGGCGGCCATAGAGCGACTTTTCGACCCAGGTGCCGAACGCCTCGCAGGCCGTGCCCGGCTCGTCCGACGCCAGCGTCACCGCCAGCCCATATTTGTCGCCGAACTTCTGCAGCTTTGCCGGCTTGTCCTTCGACACGCCAACCACCGCGACGCCCAGCGCCGCGAACTCACCGGTCAGTTCGGTGAAATCCTTCGCCTCGCTGGTGCAGCCGGGCGTATCCGCCTTGGGATAGAAATAGACCACCACCGGCTTGCCGCGATAGCGCGCCAGGCTGAAATCCGCGCCATCCGCATCCTTCAGCGCCACGTCGGGCAGCATCGCCCCCTGTTCAAGCATCTTGATCCTCCTGATAGGGCGCGGCCAGCGCGCGCCATGCATCGCCGACGCTTTGCCGGGCCTTGGCATAGCTTTCAAGCAGCGCGTCCCAATCACCTGCGCCACAGGCCCGCGCCACCAGCGGCCGGGTCGCCTCCGGCGGCTCGGTCGACTTGGGCGATACCAGCCGCGACACGATCAGGAAGCGGGTGATCAGTTCCTGCGCCGGGATCAGCTCGGCGGGCAGATGACCGGCCGCCACCAGCTCGGCCAGCGCCTCGCCCAGATCCGGGTCAAACCCCAGGCGATAATGGAACTGGCTGATGTGGATCAGGAACTCGATGTCGACCAGCCCGCCGGGCACCAGCTTGACGTCCAGTTCGCTTGCCGGCGGCTTGTGCCGGGCAATATCGCCGCGCATCTTCACCGCCTGCCGCGCCAGTTCGTCGAAGTCGCGCGGCCGTTGCAACGTCTCGGTCAGGATCGCCTCCAGCGCGCTACGCGCCTGCGGCGATCCGAACACCGGCCGCGCCCGCGTCAGCGCCAGATGCTCCCAGGTCCAGGCTTCCTCGCGCTGATATTTGGCGAAACTGTCGAGGCTGACCGCCAGCAGCCCCTGCGCGCCCGACGGCCGCAGCCGCGTATCCACCTCATAAAGCGGCCCCGCCGCCGTCGACACCGACAGCGCATTGGTGATGCGCTGGCCAAGGCGGTTGAAATATTGGGTCGCGCCCAGCGACCGCGCCCCATCCGATTCCGTCAGGAAATCGCCGGTGAAGAGATAGACCAGGTCCAGGTCCGATGCGTGGGTCAGCACCCCGCCGCCCATCCGGCCGAGCGCCAGGATCACCATCTCGCCGCCCGGCACCTTGCCATGCGCGCTCTCGAACTCGGCCACGGTGGCGCCCGCCAGCGCCTCGATCGCCGCTTCCGCAACCCGGCCATAGCCGCGCCCGGCCTCCAGCGGATCGCCACCCCGCACGATCTGCACGCCCAGCGCGAAGCGGCGATCATTCACCCGCTGCCGCACCCGGTCGAGCAGCGCCTGATAATCCTCGCCCGCCTCCAGCGCGGAAAATTGCTGCGCCAGGACATCGACCGGCGGCACCGGGTCGAAGGCCGACGCATCGATCAGCCCTTCGAGCAGCTCGACCCGGCGGCTCAGCACATCGGCCAGCGCGGGCGCATGGCTCAATATCTCCGCCAGCAGTTCGACCAGCCCCGGCCGCGCGCCCAGCAGCTTGAAGAAGTTGATCGCGCTCGGCAGCCGGCCGATCATGTCGTCCAGCCGGTTGAGCGCCCGGCCCGGATCGGGCGCGGTGGCGAGCGCGGGCATCAGCACCGGCAACAGCCGCTCCAACGCCTCGCGCGACGCGCCGCTGCGCAGCGAGCGGATCGTGCCGTCGCGCCAATGGGCGACCCGCGCCGCCGCCCAGTCGGCATCGGCAAAGCCCATCTCCTTGAGCTGCGCCTTCAGCCTGTCCTCGTCATGCGACAGGCTGCCATCGTCGGGCGCGGCGGTCAGCCGGTCATAATTGGCGCCGACCCACTCGACATGCGACCGCAGCAGGTCGAGCAGCGCCGCCCCGTCTGCCAGACCATGCAAGCGTCCGACATTGTCCAGCGAGTCCGGGTTCTTGGGCAATTCATGGGTCTGGCGATCCTCGACCATCTGCAAGCGATGTTCGATCGTACGGAACAAGACATAGGCTTCGTCCAGCCGCGCAGCCACTTCCGCCTCGATCACCCCCGCCGCCGCCAGCGCCCGCAGCGCCGTGCGCGTATGGCCCGACCGCAATGACGGGTCGCGCCCACCATGGATCAACTGATGGACCTGCGCGAAAAACTCCACCTCGCGAATGCCGCCGCGCCCGCGCTTCAGGTCATAGCCCGGCCCGAATGCCTGCCCCTGCGCATAATGGTCGCGGATGCGCCGGCTGATGTCGGTGATCGCATCGATCGCTCCGAAGTCCAGGCTCCGCCGCCACACGAAGGGGCGGATCTGGCGCAGGAAATAGTCGCCCAGCGCCATGTCGCCCGCCGCCGGCCGGGCGCGGATGAAGGCGGCCTGTTCCCAGCCCATCGCGGTCGATTCATAATAGCCGATCGCCGCCTCCACCGGCAGCGCGATCGGCGTGGCTTCCGGGGACGGCCGCAGCCGCAGGTCGACGCGAAAGACATAGCCGTCGCCATCGCGCGCGTTCAGTATCTCGCTGACCCGCCGACCGATCCGCACCGCCGCGTCGGCCACATCCTCCCGCTCGCCATGCGGCAGGGTGGTGGGGTCATAGAGCAGGATCGGGTCGATATCGGATGAGTAGTTGAGCTCGCGGCTGCCATGCTTGCCCAGCGCCAGCACGACGAAGCCCTGCGGCACGGCATCGGGGTAACGTTCGGCAAAGGTCGCGGCCAGCGCCTCCGCCAGCGCCTGGTCGGCAAAGTCGGACAGGGTGCGCGTCACCCGGTCCATGTCCCAGGCGCCGGCCAGGTCGGCCGCCGCCGTCACCAGCGCGATCGCGCCGCGCCGCCGCCGCAGCGATTTGGCCACCCCATCCTCTGGCACGCCCTGCGCCTGTGCCGCTGCCATCGCCGCGTCGAAATCGCCCGTCGCCAGCAGCGCGACGACGGCCGGATAGCGGTCCATCTGCCGCGCCAGAAATGGCGAATGCGCGCGTATCCGCGCTTCCAGGTCGATCCAGTCCGTCACGCTTCCGTCTCCTTGTTGACGGCGATATCGCGTCCGAATGCGACGAAATCCAGAAACTTTTGGCTTACATGGCCGTTCTGTGTCTCATGGAAATGCAGCGCAAACCTCTTGGCCGATCGGCACCGGGACGGGACAACGGCGGCGCCCGCGTCGTCAATGTCGGCCTGCCCCTGCCCTATGAAGGCGTGGGCAAGGCGCTGCGGTCCAGCTTCTCCGCGCAGCGCGACACTCTGCCGGACGACATGCTGGCGCTGCTGGCAAAGCTTGATCAGCATTAACCAATAAAGCGCAGACATTTTTTCATGTCTTCCCGCTAAGGCCCGAATCTCTTTCCATTTTCAGGCGGGAATGCGGGTCAATCGATGATGTACAAGGTCTTTGCCGGCGGCACGCTGGTGGTCGCACCGATGATCGTCCTGGCGCTGCAGAATTTCGCGCCGCATCACCAGCCGGTTGTCCAGCCGGCAGCGGCGCCGGCTGCGATCGACATAGCCCCGGCAGCAGCGGCCGTTACACCACCGCCCGTCACCCCCAGCGCGCCGCAGAGCTTCGTCGCGCCGCCCGCTGGAGAACCGGTGGCAGACGCCGGCCAGCCCAGCATGGGCCTCGTCCACACATCCTCGGCTCACCCCGCCGTCTCGCCCGAACAGAGCGAGCCGGCGCCCGATTCTCTCTGACCGGCGTTATAGCGTCTCCTTGAACGTATCGCACTGGGCCGGATCGCCACTGTCCAGCCCCTTGCGCAGCCAGCTCATGCGCTGCTCGCTGGTGCCATGGGTAAAGCTTTCGGGCACGGGCCGCCGCCCGGCCGACTTCTGCAGCGTATCGTCGCCGATCGACTGCGCCGCCTTCATGCCCTCTTCCAGGTCGCCCGGCTCCATCAGGCCCGTGCGCTTGGCCCAGACGCCGGCATAACAATCCGCCTGCAGTTCCACCTTAACCTGCAAGGCATTGCCCTGCGCCTCGCTGGCGCGGCGCTGCTGCTGGTTCACCTGGCCCAGCGTGCCTTCCAGATCCTGGACATGATGGCCCACCTCATGCGCGATCACATAGGCCTGCGCAAAATCGCCCGACGCGCCGAAGCGGTCGCGCAATTCGGTGAAGAAATCGGTGTCGAGATAGACCTTCTGGTCGTTGGGGCAGTAAAATGGCCCCATCGCGCTCTGCGCCGCGCCACAGCCCGACGTGCCGCTCTGCGCATAGAAGGACAGGATGGTCGGCTGATAGGTCTGGCCCGCTTCCTTGAAGATCTGGCCCCAGACCCGCTCGGTCGATCCCAGCACCTTCAACGACCAATGCTGGATCTCGGTCAGCTTGCTCGCATCCTGGCTGCCCGCCGGCGCACTCTGCGGCGCCTGCTGCTGCACGCCGCCACCGCCGCCCAGCAGGCTGAGCGGATTGACGCCCATCACCGCCAGGATGATCAGCACCACGACGATGCCGCCACAGCCAAAGCGACTGCCGATCAGCGGCAGCAGCAATCCCAGGCCGCCCATCCCGCCGCCGCCGCCGAAACCGCCGCCGCGCCCGTCCTGCACCTCGAAATTGCTGCTTTCCTGTTCGTCGTCGAGCCGCACCCTGGCCTCCCTCGCATCCTGTTCCCGTGCCTACTGCATAACCGGCTGGCTGCAAACCATCGGCTGACGATGCACGTTCCATCGACGGGAAGGACTTTGTTACGAGACATTAAGTTGGAATGGCCGGACCAAAACCTATATTGCAGTGCGACATGGCCGACACCGAATCCCGACCGCGCCGCCGCGCCACCACGCCCCTCCCCCTCCCCCGCGAAGTCGCATTGCTGTTGCAGGGGGGTGGCGCGCTCGGCTCCTTCCAGGCTGGCGTCTATCAGCGGCTCGATGAACTGGGGGTCGATGTCAGCTGGGTCGCGGGCATTTCGATCGGCGCGGTCAATGCCGCGATCATCGCTGGCAACCCGCCGCACCGGCGCCTGAGCCAGCTCAAGAAATTCTGGCTGACCGTCTCGGGCGGCATGCCCAACATGATCCTGCCGGAAATCGACCATATCCGCGAAGCCGCCCATCTGATGGCCGCCGGCACGGTCGCGACGCTGGGCGTGCCGGGCATGTTCCGCCCGCGCCTGTGGCCCGCGCCGCTGATGCCGGAAGGATCGGCCGGCGCGATCAGCTTCTATGACAGCGCGCCCTTGAAGGAGACGCTCGACGCCTGCGTCGACTGGGATCTGCTCAATGACGGGCCGGTCCGGCTGTCGGTCGGCGCGGTCGATGTCGAGACCGGCAATTTCGCTTATTGGGACACGCGCGGACCGGGCGGCAACACCCGCATCGACGCGCGCCATATCATGGCCTCGGGCGCGCTGCCGCCGGGCCTGCCCCCGGTCGAGATCGATGGGCGCTGGTATTGGGATGGCGGCATCGTCTCCAACACCCCGCTCGCCCATGTCCTCAACCACCAGACCGACGACATGCTGGTGTTCCAGGTCGATCTCTTCCCGGCCGAAGGGCCGATGCCGCGGCAGATGACCGATGTCTATTCGCGCATGAAGGACATCCAGTATAGCAGCCGCACCCGGCAGGTGACCGACCAGTATCTGCGCCTGCGCCGCGAGCATGGCGCGATCAAGGCGCTGCTCGACAAGCTGCCGCCCGAATTGCAGGACGGGCCGGAGGCGCAGAAGCTGCGCGACATGCTCGATGGCGGATCGGTCAACATCGTCCACCTCATCTACCGCACCCGCGCCTGGGAAAGCGGCGCCAAGGATTTCGAATTTTCCCGCGCGACCATGCTCGACCATTGGAGCCAGGGTCGCGAGGCGGTGGAAGAAGTGATGCACAAGGGCGACCTCATCGCCCGCAACATTCTCGACGGAAAGAGCGCGACCTTCGATCTCGACGCGCCGGATCATCTCAAGGAGAAAATGGCATGAGCAAGTCCCTCGCTGGCAAGACCGCCCTGATCACCGGTTCCACCTCGGGCATCGGGCTTGCCTATGCCAAGGCGCTGGCCGGCGAAGGCGCCAATGTCGTGATCAACGGCTTCGGCGATGCGGACGGAATCGAGAAGGAACGGCTCGGCCTTGAAGCGCTCTCGGGCGCCAAGGCGCTCTACAGCGGCCATGACCTGACCAAGGTCGATCAGATCGAGGCGATGATGAAGGAAGCGGCCGATGCCTTCGGCGGCATCGACATCCTCATCAACAATGCCGGCATGCAGCATGTCGCCCCGGTCGAGGAATTCCCGCTCGACAAATGGGATCTCATCATCGCGCTCAACCTCAATGCCGCCTTCCACACCACGCGCCTTGCCATCCCGTACATGAAG
The DNA here is from genome assembly GCF_005281675.1 of Sphingobium sp. MP9-4. Lineage (NCBI taxonomy): Bacteria > Pseudomonadati > Pseudomonadota > Alphaproteobacteria > Sphingomonadales > Sphingobiaceae > Sphingobium > Sphingobium sp. MP9-4. The sequence continues at coordinate 10,481 of NZ_LUFI01000042.1, forward strand.
GACAAGAAGTGGGGCCGGATCATCCAGACCGCCTCGGCCCACTCGCTGGTCGCCTCGCCCTTCAAGAGCGCCTATGTGACCGCCAAGCATGGCCTCAACGGCTTCACCAAGACGGTCGCGCTGGAAGTCGCCACCTTCGGCATCACCGCCAACTGCATCTCGCCCGGCTATGTCTGGACCCCGCTGGTCGAAAACCAGATTCCCGACACGATGAAGGCGCGGAACATGACCCGCGAGCAGGTGATGAACGACGTGCTGCTCGCCGGCCAGCCGACCAAGCAGTTCGTCACCGCCGAACAGGTCGCCGCCACCGCCCTCTATCTCTGCAGCGACGCCGCCGCCCAGATCACCGGCGCCAATCTCTCGATCGACGGCGGCTGGACCGCCCAATAAGCACCATCGCCCGGTCGATATGACCGGGCAGGCGATTGACTCCCCTTCCCCCTTGGCCGCGAACTGGCGGTCAAAAGGGGAAGAGGATCGCGCCATGGCGCCAGACCAGTGCCGCATCACCGATCAGGTCGCCATCGTCACCGGCGGCGGCGCGGGCATCGGCCGCGCCATCGCGCTCGCCCTGGCAGAAGCCGGCGCCGACATCGTCATTGCCGACATCATCCCCGAACGCGGCGCGGAAGTGGCGGCGCGCATCGCGGAGCATGGCCGCGCCTGCCTCGCCATCCCGACCGACATGGCCCAGCCCGATCAGGTCGCAGCGATGGTGGACGCGGCCCAGGCCCGCTTTGGCCGGATCGACATCCTCGTCAACAATGCCGGTGGCGTCAGTCGCAAACCCTTTCTCGACCAGAGCGCCAATAGCTGGCGCCGCCATATCGACCTCAACCTCGTCTCGATGCTCGCCGCCACCTCGGCCGCCGTGCCGCACATCATCACGGGCGGGCGCGGCGGCGCCATCATCAACGTCTCCAGCATCGAAGGATCGCGCGCTGCGCCGGGCTATGCCGTCTATGCCGCGTGCAAGGCGGGAATGAACAATTTCAACCGGACCATGGCGCTGGAGTTGGCCGATCATGGCATCCGCGTGAACGCGATCGCGCCCGATTTCACCACGACGCCGGGCACGCGCGGCAATCCCCCCGGCCCGGTGGACGAAGCGACCTGGTTCCCCGTGCCGCCCGCCATGGCCGATGCCACCGCCCGCCGCATCCCGCTGCGCCGCCCCGGCATCGACCACGAATGCGGCCAGGCCGCCCTGTTCCTCGCCTCGCCGATGAGCAGCTACATCACCGGCACCATATTGCCGGTCGACGGCGGCAGCTGGGCCTCGTCCGGCTGGGTCCGCAATGCCGCCCGCCAATGGGTGCTGGTCGAACCGCATGGAGTGTCCGACGCATGAAGATCAACGTTCCCCTGCCCTTCGACCATACCGATCTGCCGGACGAATTCGGCACGATGGCGGCGGTCGCGGAAATCGGCCGCACGGTGGAACAGGCCGGCTTCCACGCCGGCCTCGTCACCGACCATCCGGTGCCGACCGGTCGCTGGCTCGACGCCGGCGGCCATCATGCCCAATCGCCGTTCGTCATGCTGGCCCTGCTCGCGGCCCACACCACGACCCTGCGGCTGCAGACCGGCATCCTCGTCCTGCCCTATCGCAATCCCTTCATCGTCGCGCGCGACATCACCACGCTCGACGCCTTCGCCGGCGGCCGGGTGACGCTCAGCGTGGGTGCCGGCTATCTCAAGGGCGAATATCGCGCGCTCGGCGTGGACTTCGATCAGCGCAACGAATTGATGGACGAATATCTGCGCGCCATCCGCACCGCCACGTCGGGCGAAGAATTCGCCTTCGAGGGCAGTAGCTATCAGGCGTTCGGCAACCGCATCATTCCCGGATCGCCGCAAAAGCCCGGCCTACCCCTCTATGTCGGCGGCAATGCCAAGCGCGCGATCCGCCGCGTGGTCGATCTCGCCGATGGCTGGAACCCCTTCTTCACCGCCGGCGGCGGGGTCAACAGCGCCACCACCCGCACCGCCGCGATGGAGAATGAGGAAGATCTGAAAGCGGGCATCGCCTATATGCGCGACTATGCGGCGCAGGTCGGTCGCACCGCATTACCTGACGTGATCCTGGGCGGCGTCAACAAGCCGGGCGAGAATCTTTCCAACCAGCAGATCGTCGATCGCATCGGCACTTATGCGCAACTGGGCGTCACCGCCTGCGGCGTGACGGTCAAGGGCCGCACCCGTTCCGAATGGTGCGACAATGCTGCCCGCATCGGCGAAGAGGTGATCGCGAAAATCTAGGGAACGCCGATCACCGTTTCGGGCTGCTCGGGATAGGCACGCAGCAGCGCGTTGCACAGTGCCGTGGCGGCACTAGCCCGCTTGTCGGCCGGGCGGACCGTCACCGCGCTGCCGCTCCAGATCACCGCCGCGTCGCCGCGCCGATGCAGGCGCATCTCCAGCTCGGTGCGTTCCAGCGCGACATGGCGCGTCTTGCCGGATGGCACCGCCAGCGAGAGGCTCGATCCGACCGCGCCCGACACGCCGCCGGGCATCAGGTCGGAATTGCTCTTCTCGACCTTGCCGGTCCCGGTCCCGACCTCGGACGCGCGAATGACCAGTTCCATGACCAACGCGGCATGGCCGTCGTCGAGCAAGGTGAAGCCCTTGTCCGACAGGGCCAGGGTGGCCGCATCGACAAAGGCATCCGCCGCGCCCGCCTGTCCGCTCGCATCCTCTTGCATGGACACCGATATGGTGCCGCCGCTCGGCACATCCGCCGCCGATGCCATCGCCGGCAGCAGCAGCGCCGCCGCCATCAGCATGGATCGCGCCCATTTCCGCGCGCCAGGCAATCGCTTCTGATCCATCAAGGCTCGATCATCCATCCCAAGCCGAACAGGTCGGCGGCCAACACCCCCATGCCTAGCCCAGCGGCGGCCCGCCGACAATCGCGCGCCCTCACCGGTCCCGCCGCGCCAATCTCACACGATATTCATTTGCCTTCCCGCGCTCGGCATGACAGCGGCGGAGCATGACGAACCGATCGCCCCGCCATCCGCTCCTGATCGCGCTGCTGCGCTGCAAGCCGGTGCTCGACTTCATCGGCGACGATCCCGACGCGAAACCGCTCGCCCGCAATATCGGCCTGTTCCAGCTGACCATGTTGGGCGTGGGCGCGACCATCGGCACCGGCATATTCGTGGCGCTGACGACCGCCGTGCCCGAAGCGGGGCCGGCGGTCACCTTGTCCTTCGTCATCGCCGGCATCACCGCCGCGCTGACCGCGCTCTGCTATGCCGAAATGGCATCGGCCGTGCCGGCGTCGGGCTCCTCCTATTCCTATGCCTATGCGACCATGGGCGAACTCGCCGCCTTCCTGATCGGCAGTTGCCTGCTACTGGAATATGGTGTCTCCGCCTCCGCCATTGCCGTGGGATGGGGGCAATATCTCAATGAACTTCTCTCGATCAGCACCGGCTGGCGCCTGCCCGACATCATCGCCCGGCCACCCGGTGCGGGCGGTATCGTCAACCTGCCCGCCGTGCTGCTGGTGGGCCTCTGCCTCATCCTGCTGCTGCGCGGCACGCGGGAATCGACCACCGCCAACGCCATATTGGTGATCGCCAAGCTCGCCGTGCTGGCGCTGTTCGTGGTGGTCGCGCTCGCCCATTTCCAGCCGACCAACTTCCACCCCTTCGCGCCCAAGGGCATGGTCGGCATCGGCGCTGCGGCCTCCTCCATCTTCTTTTCCTATATCGGCATCGACGCGGTCTCGACCGCCGGCGAGGAAGTACGCAATCCGCGCCGCGACCTGCCGCTTGCCATCATCCTGTCGCTGCTGATCGTCACCGCCGCCTATATATTGGTCGCGGTCGCGGCGATCGGCGCCCAGCCCTGGACCGAGTTTGCCGGGCAGGAAGCGGGCCTGGCCGTCATCCTCCACAACCTCACCGGCGCGGGCTGGCCGGCGGTGATCCTGTCGCTGGGCGCCATCGCCTCGATCTTCAGCGTCACCCTGGTGGTGATCTACGGCCAGACCCGCATCCTCTATGCCATGGGTCGCGACGGGCTGCTGCCCGCCTTTTTCTGCCGGGTCGATCCGGTGCGCCATGTGCCGCGCCAGAATACGTGGATCGTCGCGATCGGCGTCGCCCTGCTCGCCGCCTTCGTGCCATTGGACGTGCTGGTCAACCTCACCAGCATGGGCACGCTGATCGCCTTTGCCACCGTGTCGATCGGCGTCATCATCCTGCGCCGCACCCGGCCGGACCTGCCGCGCGGCTACAAGGTGCCCTTCTATCCGGTCCTGCCGATCGCCAGCACGCTCTTCTGCGCCTATCTGATCTTCGGCCTGCCGGCCGACACCTATGCGCTGTTCGCGGTCTGGGTTGGTGCGGCGGCCCTGCTCTATTTCGGCTATTCGATGCGGCGTTCGGCACTGGCCCAGCGCTGACCGTTTACCTCCGCGATACCCTCGGCACGAAGATGATCGGGTCGATATCCAGCACCGGCTTTGCCGGGGCCGGCGCAGCGACCTTGGCCATGGAATCCGCCGCCGCCATCTGCTCGATCGGCAGCGAGGGATGCAGCCGATCCCTGGTCACCGTCACCAGCCCACCCAGGCTGGTCATGCCGAACAGCTTCTGGGCAAAGGCATAGGGCAGGCGGATGCAGCCATGGCTGGCCGGATAGCCCGGATTATGCCCGGCATGCAGCGCAATGCCGTCCCAGGTCAGCCGCTGCATGAAGGGCATGGGCGCATTGCTGTAGAGATTGGAGCGGTGCCACTGGTTCTTCTGCAGGATCGGATAGTCGCCGGTCGGCGTGCTGTGCCCGGCCATGCCAGTCGACACGCTCGCCATGCCGACCAGCCGGTCGCCGCTATAGACATGGGCCATCTGCCGATCGATGCTGATGACCAGATGGATCGGCCCGTCGAGCGGCCCGTCCTCCAGCCAGCGATAGCCACCCGGCGCCAGCGCACCAACCTTGGCCGCCGGCCGCGCGCGCTTGACCGGCGCAGCCGCCTGCACCGGCAGCGACAGCGCGCCGACAAGCAGGAACAGGCAGGAAAGGCCGGAACGGGCGAAGGACATGAATCCCTTCTTAAGCATGCGCCACACCCGCGCCAGCCCTCAAATCATCCCCATCCCGCCCCGCGACGGGACAGCATCGTCAGATCAGCAGCAGTTGCGCCACCGGCGAAAAACTGCGCCGGTGCAGCGGCGTCGGCCCATGCTCACGCAGCGCCGCCATATGCTTGGCGCTGCCATAGCCCTTGTTGCTCTCCCACCCATAATGCGGATGTTCGGCGGCGGCCGCGATCATGATCCGGTCGCGCTCTTCCTTGGCCAGGATCGACGCGGCGGCGATCGACAGGCATTTGGCGTCGCCCTCCACCACCGCGGTCGAGGGCCAGCGCCAGTTGGGACAGCGATTGCCATCGACCAGCACATGGCTGCACTCCTGCGAAAGCGCCTCGACCGCGCGGGTCATGGCCAGCATCGTCGCCCATAATATGTTGAGTTCGTCGATCTCGGCCACGCTGGCGATGCCCAGTCCCCAGCACAGCGCGCGGGCCTTGATCTCCCCCTCCAGCGCGGCCCGCTTCCTGGCGGTCAGCTTCTTGGAATCATTGAGCCCCTCGGGGCAATCCTCCTGTCGCAGGATGACGGCGGCCGCGACCACCGGCCCCGCCAGCGGCCCACGCCCGGCCTCGTCCACCCCGGCAACCAGGCCGGGATGATGGATCAGTTCATGCGCAAAATCAGGCATAAGCGTGGAAGCCGAAGGGGTTGCCCATCGGGCCATGGCCCGCGCCAAGCCCCGGCGCCAGCGCCAGCGCCTCGCGCACATATTTGCGGCCACGCTCGACCGCCTCGATCAGGTCCAGCCCCTGCCCCAGGCCGGTCGCGATCGCGCTCGCCAGGGTGCAGCCAGTGCCATGGCTGTGCCGCGTGTCGATCCGCGCATTGCTCCACGCCTTGCGCACGCCCTGCGGCCCGATCAGCCGGTCGGTCAGCATCGGCCCCTCGCCATGGCCGCCCTTGGCCAGCACATGGGTGGCGAAACGGATCGCGATCTCCTCGCCGCCCAGCGCCGCCAGCTCGGGGATATTGGGCGTCACCAGCGTTGCGATGGCCATCAGCCGCTCGAACGCTGCGATGGTCGCGTCGTCGGCCAACGGCGATCCGCTGGTCGCGACCATGACGGGATCGAAGACGATCGGCACATTATCGAGCTGCGCCAGCCGCTCGGCCACCGCTGCCGCCGTCTGCGCCGAACCGATCATGCCGATCTTGACCGCGTCGACGCCGATGTCGCTGATCACGCTTTCCATCTGCGCCAGCACCATCTCGGTCGGCACCGGGTGGACGCCCTGCACGCCCAGCGTGTTCTGCGCGGTGATCGCGGTGATCGCGGTCATGGCATGGCCGCCCAGCAGCGTGACCGTCTTGATATCCGCCTGGATACCGGCACCGCCGCCGCTGTCCGACCCGGCAATGATGAGAATGCGGGGCACGCTCATCCCTTGAACTTGCGCTCCGTGGAGGCGGGGTTGTTCGCCAGCGCCTTGCCCATCCGGGTCGGCCGGTCCATCAGTTCGCCGCCGCAATTGGGGCAGCAATCGTCCAGCGCCTCGGCACAGGGCGCGCAATAAGTGCATTCGAACGAACAGATGAACGCGCCGGGCTCATCGGCCGGCAGGTCGGTGCCGCAACGTTCGCAATCGGGGCGCATTTCTAGCATCACGCCGCCGCCTTCTCGACCGCGGCGCAGATGCGTTCGACCACATCCTTGACCTGATCCTCGCGGTCGCCTTCCGCCATGACGCGGATCACCGGTTCGGTGCCGGACGGACGGATGACCAGCCGGCCCGATCCGTTCAGTTCCGCCTCGGCCTGGGCGATCACCCGCTGCACCGCCTCATCCTCCAGCGGCTTGCCGCCGGCGAAGCGGACATTCTTGAGCAATTGAGGCACCGGATCGAACTGGTGCAGCGTCTCGCTCGCCGGCTTGCCCGAGCGGACCAAGGCGGCCAGCACCTGCAGCGCCGCGACCGTGCCGTCGCCGGTCGTCGCATAGTCGGTCAGGATCATGTGGCCGGACTGTTCGCCGCCGACATTGAAGCCGCCCTCACGCATCCGCTCCAGCACATAGCGATCGCCCACCTTGGTGCGTTCCAGGCCGATGCCCTGCCCGGTCAGGAAGCGTTCGAGGCCCAGGTTCGACATGATCGTCGCCACCAGCCCGCCACCGCGCAGCGTGCCGGCGCGGGCGAAATTGGATGCGATCAGCGCCATGATCTGGTCGCCGTCGACAATCTGGCCCTTTTCATCGACGACGATCAGCCGGTCGGCGTCGCCGTCCAGCGCAATGCCGATGTCGGCGCCGGAAGACACGACCGTTTCCTGGCACAGCAGCGGCGCGGTCGATCCGCAGCCGTCATTGATATTGGTGCCGTTGGGCGTGACGCCAACCGCGACCACTTCAGCGCCCAATTCCCAGAAGGCCGACGGCGCGACCTGATAGGCGGCGCCATTGGCGCAATCGACCACGATCTTGAGGCCGTCGAGCCGCAGGTCGGCGGGGAAGCTCGATTTGACCGCATGGATATAGCGGCCCCGCGCATCCTCGACCCGGCGGGCGCGGCCGATATCCTTGGACGCGGCCAGCGGCACATCCTGGTTCAGCAGCGCCTCGATCTTCAGCTCATCCTCGTCCGACAGCTTGTAGCCATCCGGGCCGAACAGCTTAATGCCATTGTCATAATAGGGATTGTGGCTGGCCGAAATCATGACGCCCAGGTCGGCGCGCATCGAATGGGCGAGCATGGCGACGGCCGGCGTCGGGATCGGCCCGAACTGGACCACGTCCATGCCGACCGCGGTGAAGCCCGCGACCAGCGCATTTTCGACCATATAGCCCGACAGGCGGGTATCCTTGCCGATCACCACCCGGTGGCGATGGCTGCCGCGCTGGAAATGGGTGCCCGCGGCCATGCCGACCTTCATGGCCAGTTGCGGCGTCATCGGCCACTGGTTGGTGCGACCACGAATACCGTCAGTGCCGAAATATTGTCTGCTCATGCGATCCTGCCCCAGGGCGGCTATGGGTAAAACTCACCTCCCCCATAGCAATCTTTGATCGACTTTCCACCGCTGTCCCGGCATCGCCGCCGCATGGAAAATTTCAATGCCGCCGTCGATGCGCTGTCCAGCGCAGTCTTCTTCAAGGTTCCCCTGTTCGGCGCGCAGATCGAGCTGATCGTGCTCTATCTGGCGCTCCCCATGCTGTTCTTCACCATCTGGCTGGGCTTCCCCAATGTCACCCAGGTCGGCCGGGCGATCCGTATCCTGCGCAGCCAGCCGCATGAGGGCGAGGCGAAGGGCGATGTCAGCCAGTGGGGCGCGCTGTCCACCGCCCTGTCCGGCACCATTGGCCTCGGCAATATCGCCGGCGTCGCGGTGGCACTGACCATGGGCGGGCCGGGCGCAATCCTGTGGATGTTCATCATCGGCTGGTTCGCGATGACGGTGAAGATGGCGGAGGTCACGCTGGGCCTCAAATATCGCGTCTTCGACGAACGCGGCCATGTCCATGGCGGGCCGATGTATGTACTCAAAGCCGTCGGCGCGGCGCGCGGCTGGCCCAAAGTCGGCCTGGTGCTGGGCGGCGCCTATGCCTTCTTCGCCCTGTTCGGCGCGATCCCGATGGTGCAGGTCAACCAGAGCTTCGCCCAGGTGAAGGTGGTCACCGGCATGACCAATGGCTGGGCCTATGGCGTGTTCATCGCGGCGGCCGTCGCGCTGGTGACGATGGGCGGCGCGGCCTGGCTGGGCGAGGTGTCGAAGCGCCTGACCCCGCTCAAGGTCACCGTCTATCTGGGCGGTGTCGCCGCGATCCTGATCCTGCATGCCGACGCCATTCCTGGCGCTTTGGCGCTGATCTGGCACGGCGCCTTTTCCAGCGATGCGGCCACCGGCGGGGCGATCGGCGCCTTTGTCGCGGGCATGCGCCGCGCGGTTTTCGCCAGCGAGGCCGGCGTCGGCTCCGCCGTCATGGCGCACAGCCTGGCCCGCGCCCGCCATCCGGTATCTGAAGGGCTTGTCGCGCTGCTGGAGCCGTTGCTCGGCACGATGATCGTCTGCGCGCTGGGCGGGCTGGCGCTGGTGGTCGCGGGCACCTGGAACAACGGCCTTGAGGGCATCGCCATCACCTCCGCCGCCTTTGCCAAGGTGTCGCCCTGGTTCCCCTGGCTGCTCGCCGTCGTCGTCTTCCTCTTCGCCTATTCGACGCTGGTCGCCTGGGGCTTCTATGGTCTTCAGGCCTGGGGCTATCTGTTCGGCAATGGCCCCCGCGCCCAATGGGTCTACAAGATCCTCTATGTCGTCGCCCTGCCGCCTGCCGCCGCGATCGACCTCGGCCGGGTGGTCGGCATCGTCGACAGCAGCTTCTTCCTGATGGCGATCCCCAATGTGATCGCCCTCTATCTGTGCGCCGGCGAGCTGCGCCGCGACGTGAAGGCCTATCTGGCGGAACAGGCTTAACTTCGCACATTTCCCGCACATTCTGACATAATCTTGCGGGGCCGCGATCCTATCGGAAAGCGGCCCCGTTCCTATAGCATGGCCTTAACCAGATAGGACAGAAACGAAAAAGGCCCCGCCTGTCGGCGGAGCCTCTTCGTTCGTGCAGACGGTGGGGCGTCAGATCTTGTCGCCGAGCGCACCCTTGACCGAGCCGGCCACATCCTGGGCCGTACCCTTAGCCTTCTGCAGCTTGCCTTCGGCTTCCAGGCGTTCATTATCCGTGGCCTTGCCGATCGCTTCCTTCGTGGCACCGGCGGCCTTGTTGCCCGCAGACTTCACCTTGTCGGTCAGTTCACCCATATGGTTTCTCCTTGGAAGTGGCTTTCCCCCTGTCAACCATCGGACAGGGGGAAAGGTTTCCATCGAAACGCGGGCGTCACGACAAAATCAGGGCTTGATCCCGTAGCGGGCATAGACGGCGTCGATGCGCGGATCGATGCGGCGGGCGACCGCGATTTCCGCGTCCCCCTCGCTCGCTCGGCCCAGCCGGTGCAGCACGATGCCGCGCATGTAGCGGCTCGGCTCCTTGCCCGGCTCCTGCGCGACAACGACATCCAGGTCGCGCAGCGCATCATCGAACCGGCCCATGCGGAACCACAGCATCGCCCGGCTGTCGAGCGCAGCCATGCTGCCCGAACTCAGTTCCACCGCCTTGGTGCAATCCTGCATCGCGCTGTCCAGTTCGACATTGCGCGATCCCTTGACCCAGCAGCGCTCGTTGAACAGCCCGGTCATGCCCGGCTTTTCCGCCAGTTGCGCATCGATGATCTCGATCGCCTTGGCCGGATCGCCATAGGTGCCGAGCAGCGTCGCCTTGAAGCTGCGATAGCCGTCCCGCGCCTCGCCACCGATCGCGATCTTGGCGTCGACCATGCCCAGCGCATCGTCCAGCTTGCCGCTTTCCGCCAGATAGGTCGCGACCGTGCCGACCGCCGCGCCCGACGCCGGGTCTAGCTGGCGCGCCATGCGGCCATCGGCCAGCGCGCCGGTCACGTCGCCGGTCTGGAACCGGCGATAGGCGCGCTGCAGATAGAGGTCGACGTCGGGCTTGATCCCGATCGCCTTGTCGAGATCGACCAGCGCATTCTTGTAATCGCCAATGCCCCAGCGGAAATTGCTGCGGCTGGAATAGCCGGTCGCGTCCTCCGCATCGGCGGCGATCGCCTTGGCAAAGGTCGCCTCGACCGCCTTGGACTGCGGCCAGGCGGCGATGGTCGCCGGGCTGTAATCCCACAAATAGGTCGGCTTGGCCGGGCCGATCACATGCGGCGACATGGCCTGCACCGTGGCCAGCGCATCGCGCTCGTCGGGCAGGCGATCGGCCGCAATCTCGACGCCGGTGGCGTCGGTCCGCTCCTCGACATCCAGCACGCCATCCTTCAGCTGAACGGTCCGGCGCAGGTCATAGCCGGCCACCGTCTTGCTGAGGCCCTGCTCGCCTTCGATCGCATAGCCCTTGCCGCCCTGGGGCAGGCGCAGGCGCAGATGATAGCGGATGCCGATCGGCGCGCTCGTCGCCACCGGGATCGCCAGCCAGGCGGGGCGTGCCCGGTCCGGCGCGAAGCTGATCTCGTCGATCAGCTTGCCGGCGTCGCGGCGATAGCGCCGGTCGCTGAGCTTCCAGGGCGAACTGGTGACGCCATGGGCGGTGAAGGTAACGGTGGCCGACGCCGCATCGGTGGTGACGCCGACCTGGCTATATTGGGCGGTGCCGACCTGCTCGCTGAAAAAGCCCTGCACCATCTCGTCGCGCCGCTTGGCATCCATCTGGCCAAGACCGGTGCTGATCATGGTCGCGATCTGCCCGCGCAGCACCGCCCTGGCATCGAACACGGTCGGCAGCTTCTCATGCCCGCTTTCGTCCGCCTCGACACTGACGTCGATCGTCGGCCGGGCATTGGCATGGGTCTGGATCGGCATCAGCTCCGCGCCGGCGGTGCGAACCGGCAGCACCGATCCGAAGCGCGGCGTATCGCCGATATCCTCCAGTCGCGATCCCAGGCCCGTGCCGTCCAGCCAGTATGACTGGCCATCGATCACCGCACGCACCAGCACATGGTCGAAGGCTGCGGCCGTGGGCAGCCGTTCCGGCACGGAATCGCCCAGGGTCGAACTGGCCAGCACCGGCTCCGCCTCTATCCCCAGTCCGCGCAGCAGCGAAAGCAGCAGCAGCGTCTTCGCCTTGCAGTCGCCATAGCGCAGCGTCCAGGTCTCGGCCGGCTTCTGCGGGACATAATTGCCGCCATTCATGCCGACCATCAGATAGCGGACATGGTCCTGCACCAGTTGCAGCGCAGCCGCCGCCTTTTCCTTGGGCGATCCCGGCAGCGCCTTGAGCTTGGCCAGTTCACCCGCCAGCGGCGATCCATCGGCGATCAGCCCATCGGTCGCATAGAGCGGCGCCATCGTCTTCGACACATCGGCCCAGCTGGCAAAGGTCGACAGTTCGAACAGCGGCGGATGGGTGAAGCGGGTCGGCGCGTCGGCCGGCATTTCCGGCTGCTTGGCCAGCGACACGGCAAAGCTCAGCTCGGTCAGGCCACCCTTCTTGACCGGCTTGGCATCGACGCCGCTCGCCAGCAGCTTCCAGCGCAGCGCATCCGCATCGTCCCACAACAGGCGGACCCGGCCATAGCCCAGCCGCAGCGGCGCGGCCGGCAGGGCCGAGACATTCTGGACATGGCCGCCCAGCGCATCATCCTTGCTGGTGGTCGAATAACGCAGCCGCACCACATCGCCCACCTGCACCCCCTCGACCGCCATGGTCGCGGTCAGGATACCGCTGATCTGCAACGCTTCCAGCCCCTGCTCGCGGCGCAACACGGTGAACTTCTTGCCGCTGGCCAGCGCATCGATCACCTGATCGCCGCGCAGGATCGACAGTTCATGGATGATGAGGTCGCCCTTGTCCGGCGCCCAGGGCAGCGTCAGCGACGACAATTAGGTCAGCGCCTCGGCCGAACCGGCGCGGGTGGCGATGTCTGCATAGCTCCACAGCTGGCCCTTCTCGACCCGCTGCTGGCTGTCGAGGATCATCATCGAAGGCGGATCGCCATCGGCCGCCAGCTTGGGCATCGCCGCCTTGTCGATCCAGCCGGGGGCAGGCTGATACAGCGGCACCTCTCCGGCAAAGGCAGGCGCCACAACCGTCATGGCCGCCGAAGCCGCCAACCACCCAAAATGTCTCATTTCCCCCCGAACATCCTTTTGCACTAAGCCCCGTTTGACCGAAGGCTATGGCATCGCGGCGAAGCGCTCAAGGGGAAGCATCACGCGCAAAGAAAAAGGGGCCGGAAAACCGGCCCCTTCTCGAAATTCGCGGCAGTCGCGAAGCGGATTAGCGCTTCGAGAACTGGAAGCTGCGGCGGGCCTTGGCCTTGCCGTACTTCTTACGCTCGACGACGCGGCTGTCGCGGGTCAGGAAGCCTTCGGCCTTGACCGCGCTGCGCAGCGCCGGCTCATACTTCGACAGAGCCTGGGCGATGCCGTGCTTGACCGCACCGGCCTGGCCCGACAGACCGCCGCCCTTGACGGTGGCGATCACGTCATACTGACCTTCACGGTCGGTGACGCCGAAGGGCTGGTTGATGACCAGACGCAGGGTCGGGCGAGCGAAATAGACTTCCTGGTCACGGCCGTTGACCGTGATCTTGCCGGTGCCGGGCTTCACCCACACGCGGGCCACGGCGTCCTTGCGGCGGCCGGTGGCATAGGCGCGGCCGAGGCCGTCGATTTCCTGGGCGCGCAGCGGAGCCGAGGGCTGGACCGGCGCGGCAGCGACGGGCGCTTCGCCTTCGACGGCAGCCGGGGCAGCGGCAGGAGCGGCAGTGGCCAGCGACGCGAGGTCGGACAGGGACTGACGGTTATCGGACATTATGCACCCACCTTGTTCTTGCGGTTGCGCGACGCGAAGTCGAGCACTTCGGGGTTCTGGGCTTCATGCGGATGCTCGGTGCCGGCGAAGATGCGCAGGTTGCGCATCTGCTGGCGGCCCAGCGGACCACGGGGGATCATACGCTCGACGGCCTTTTCCAGGACGCGCTCGGGGAAACGACCTTCCAGGATCTTCTGGGGGGTGGTTTCCTTGATGCCGCCGGCATAACCGGTGTGCTTGTAGTAAACCTTGTCGGTCAGCTTGCGGCCGGTGAACTTGACCTTGCCCGCGTTGATGATGATGACATTGTCACCGCAATCGACATGGGGGGTGAAGCTCGGCTTGTGCTTGCCGCGCAGGATATTCGCCACAGTCGAAGCGAGACGACCCACGACCAGCCCTTCGGCGTCGATCAGGATCCACTTCTTTTCGACCGTTGCCGGGGTTGCCGGCTTGGTGGTCTTCATCAGCGCCTTCATGGTGCCAATTCTCCAAGAATGAACAGTGAACCAGCTACCCTAGGGTCGCCGGAAGATGGGCGCTAATGACGTTTGGGGGCCGACAAGTCAAGAGATTCGGCGGCTTTCACGACGGGTAAAATAATACCACTCACTTGCCGGCGACGGTCAGGCTCCGCTTTTCGGTCAGCGTCTGGGCGCCCAGGGTCAGGGTGCGCTCCTGCGCATCGACCAGTCCCGTCTGTGCCGACACGATATAGCGCATCGCGACATGGGCGCCCTCCCCCTGCAGATCCTACTGCAAGGTCAGGCGGTTGCCGTCATGGGCGGCAACGGTGGACTCGCCCTCCACCGCGACGGCGCGGCCCAGCGGCGGGCCGGCCATGGTGCGCACGCCACGCGGCCTGGCATCGTTAACTTCGCTGTCAACGAACAGCAGCAACGGCTGCACCTCGCCCGACAGCAGTGCCAGCCCCCCTTCGGGCGTCAGCCCGTCGAGCAGGGTCAGGACATTCTTCGCCGTGCGCTGCCCCGCACTGCCCTCCGGCGCCTTTGCCACCATGGCGTTGAGCGCCTTTTCCATCGTCGCCCGGACATCGTCGACATTGTCGAGGCCGACGATCTTGCCACGGCTATCAAGGCGGAAGCGATGCTCCACCCCGATCAGCGGCGAGAGGGCCGCGCGATAGGCATCGGCACCCGCACCGGGCGCATCGCTGTCCAGGCTGCGTAGCGTGACGTGCAGGATATAGCCATCCCCTGCCTTCTCGAAACGCAATATCCGGTCGGCCCGGAACAGGCTGTCACGGCCGTCGACCGGCCGATGCTGTTCGATGCGATAGAGCAGATCCTGCCCGGTCGGCGGCGCGAAGCCGATCGCGACCGGGGCGGCCAGCGCCGACGATGCGAACGCCAGCGACAGGAAGGCGATCGCCCGCTTCATGCCAGTTGCTCCGCGACCCAGGCGGCGAAGGGCGGATGGGCGGCATCGACCGGCAGCGCCAGGATCGCCGGCACATCATAATCGTGCAACTGCGCGATCCGCGCCATCAGCGCGGCGCGCCGGTCGGCGCTGGCCTTGAACAGGACCGGGACTTCGGTGCCTTCCTCCACCTTCCCCTGCCATTCATAGATGGAGGTGCAGGGACCAAGGATATTGGCGCAGGCGACCAGCCTCTCCTCGACCAGCGTGCGGGCGACGGCGCGCGCCTGCTCGGCCGATCCGAACAGGCTGTAGACCAGCACCAGCTCGTTCCGCTCAGGGCTCATGCTCGGCGCGATCCCACGGCATGGGCGCCCCAGGCAGCGGAAGCCACCACCAGCGCGCCGACCGCCTGGTGCAGCACGGCCAGCGGCAGGGCGATGCCGCTGATGACAGTGGCGATGCCCAGCAGCACCTGCGTGCCGACCGCCGCATTGATCGCGATCGACGCGCCGCGATGGCCCGCCGCCTTGGCCTTGCGCGCCAGGATGATCAGCATCGCCGCCGCAACCCAGGCCCACCAGCGGTGGATGAAATGGACCAGATAGGGATCGCTGGAGACGGTCGCCCAGAGCGAGCCGAGCCATTGGATGCCTTCGGGCACCAGATGGTCGTTCATCAGCGGCCAGGTGCTGGAGACATAGCCCGCATCGAGGCCGGCGGTGAAGGCGCCGAACATCAGTTGGACCAGCAGCACCAACAGGGTCGCCAGCGCAAAGGGCTGCAGCGCGGCGGGCCGGGCATAGGGATTGCGCGCCAGCGCCAGCAGGTCGAGCGCAGTCCAGATCAGCCCGCCGATGATGAACAGCGCGGTCAGCAGATGCACCGCCAGCCGATAATGGCTGACATCGGTGCGCACCGACAGACCCGACTTCACCATCCACCAGCCGATCGCGCCCTGCAGCCCGCCCAGCGCCAGCAGCGCGACCAGGCGCCAGCCATAGCCGGCCGGGATCGCCCGCCGCGCCGCGAACCAGATCAACGGCAAGGCAAAGGCCACCCCGATCAGGCGGCCGAGCAGCCGGTGCAGCCATTCCCAGAAGAAGATGAACTGGAAGGCGGCCAGGCTCATGCCCTTGTTGATCTCCTTATATTCGGGGATCTGCTGATAGTCGCGAAACGCCTCCATCCACTGGTCGTCGGTCAAGGGCGGGATCGCGCCGGTGATCGGCTTCCACTGGGTGATCGACAGGCCGGATTCGGTAAGGCGCGTGATGCCGCCCACCACCACCATGCAGAAGACCAGCGCCGCCACGATGAGCAGCCAGCGGGCAATGGCAACGGGACGCGGAGCCGCGCTGAACGCGGTCGGGGAAGAACGTGTCATGCCCGGTCCATGCGCCCATGCCGCCCCCTATTCAAGAGGCACGGACTGGGACAAAAGGTCATGGGGCTGCCATCGCCGGGGGATACAAATCGGCGCACGGGCGTCTCCCACCAACGCATTGCAACGACAGGGTTATGATGAGCCAGCAGAGGGACATTGCCGACATGATCGCCGAACAGGGGCCGATGGGCGCCCTGACCGCGACGATCGACGCATCCTCGCCTCTGGGGCCCGCCTCGGCCTGGTCGCCATCGCTCGTCTCGACGGTGCGGCTGATGCTGTCGTCGCGCGCGGAGATCGTGCTGTTCTGGGGGCCGGATTATTGCGCCCTCTACAATGAAGCCTATGCCCCCACGATCGGCGACAAGCACCCCCGCGTGCTTGGCCGCCCGGCCCGCGAAGGCTGGGCCGAGCTGTGGGATGATCTTGGCCCGCTGCTGCAATCGGTGCGGGACACGGGCGAAACCTTCCATGCCAAGGACCGCCCCTTCTATATCGAACGCGACGGCGGACGCGGCGAGGAGGTCTTCTTCGACATTTCCTATTCGCCGGTGTTCGAACTGGATGGGTCGATCGGCGGCGTGCTGTGCATCGTCAGCGAAACCACGGTGCGCGTGCTCGCCGAGCGCGAGGCACGCGCTGACCGCAACCGCCTCTGGGCGCTGGCGCGCGACCCCTTCCTGATCGCCGACAGCGAGGGGATCTGGCTGTCCGCCAGCCCCGCCTGGACCGACATATTGGGCTGGTCGCAGGAGGAATTGATCGGCCGCACATCGGAATGGATGGAGCATCCCGACGATGTGAAGCGGACGCGCGGCGAGGTGCAGGATCTGGCCGACGGCCATCCGACCATCCGGTTCGAAAACCGGTTCCGCACCAAGCGGGGCGATTATCGCATCTTCAGCTGGACCGCCGTGCCCGAGGGCGACCTCATCTATTGTGTCGCCCGCGACGTGACCCGGCACCGCGCCGACGCCCAGGCCCTGGCCGAAACCGAAGCCGCGCTGCGCCAGGCGCAGAAGATGGAGACGCTGGGCCAGCTCACCGGCGGCGTCGCGCATGATTTCAACAATCTGCTGCAGATCGTCACCGGCAATCTGGACCTGCTGCAACGCGCCCTGCCCGACGATCAGCCGCGCCTGCGCCGCGCCGCCGACAATGCCATGACTGGGGCCGAGCGGGCGGCGATACTGACCCAGCGGCTGCTCGCCTTTTCCCGTCGCCAGCCCCTGGCCCCCGACCGGGTCGATCCCAACCGGCTGATCGCCGGCATGTCGGACCTGCTGCACCGGACGCTGGGCGAGATGATCGAGGTGGAGACGGTGCAGAGCCCGCGGGTCTGGCCGGTCGAGATCGACGTCAACCAGATGGAAAATGCACTGCTCAACCTGGCGGTCAATGCGCGCGACGCGATGCCGCAGGGCGGCAAGCTGACGATCGAGGTCGCCAACACCCATCTCGACAGCCATTATGCCGCGACCGAGCAGGAAATCACGCCCGGCCAATATGTGCTGATCTG
The DNA here is from genome assembly GCF_005281675.1 of Sphingobium sp. MP9-4. Classification (NCBI taxonomy): domain Bacteria; kingdom Pseudomonadati; phylum Pseudomonadota; class Alphaproteobacteria; order Sphingomonadales; family Sphingobiaceae; genus Sphingobium; species Sphingobium sp. MP9-4. The sequence continues at coordinate 28,201 of NZ_LUFI01000042.1, forward strand.
CGTGTCGGACACCGGCATGGGAATGGACGCCGACACGCTGTCCCACGCGATCGAACCCTTCTTCACCACCAAGGATGTCGGACGCGGCACCGGCCTTGGCCTGTCGATGGTCTATGGCTTCGTCAAGCAGTCGGGCGGCCATGTCAGGGTCTATTCGGAGGCAGGCCATGGCACGACGGTGAAAATCTACCTGCCGCGCTATCATGGCCTGCTGCCGGTGGCGACCGAAGAGACGGTGCAGGCCCCGCCCCCGCCCTGCCCGCAGGCCGGGCAGGAGGTGATCCTGGTGTGCGAGGATGACGAGAATGTCCGCGCCTATTCGGTCGAGGTACTGCGCGACCTGGGCTATCGCGTGATCGAGGCGGGCGATGGCCCGACCGCCCTTGCGGCGCTGGATGCCGCGGCCGAGCCGATCGACCTGCTGTTCACCGACGTGGTGCTGCCCGGCGGCATGACCGGGGCGGACATTGCCCGCGCCGCCAAGGCGAAGCAGCCGGGCCTGCGCGTGCTGTTCACCACCGGCTATGCCCGCAACGCGATCATCCATCATGGCCGGCTCGATCCGGGGGTCGAGCTGCTGACCAAGCCCTTCACCTACAGGGCGTTGGGCGAGAAGATCCGCGACATGCTGGACCGGGTGGAAAGCCCGGTCCAGTAAAAGGGTCAGCCCTTGGCGCGCTGCCAGGCGGCAACCAGATCGACCACCCGTTCGCGCACGGTGAGCGCATCGTCGCCCGGACGATAGAGCGCGCCACCCACGCCGATCCCTTCGCAGCCACCGGCGAGCCAGTCGCCGATCGTGTCCGCGCTGGTGCCGCCCACGGCCCAGACGCCGACATGCTTGGGCAGCACGTCCTTGACCGCCTTGACATAGGCCGGGCCGAGCTGGGCGGCGGGGAACAGCTTCACCCGGCGCGCACCGGCCTCGACCGCGCGGAACGCCTCGCTCGGCGTCATGAAGCCGGGCAGCAGTTCAAGGCCGAGTTCGGCACCGCGTGCGATGACGTCGGGGACGGTATTGGGCGTCACCATGATGCGCCCGCCCGCGCCCGCCAGCGCCTCGACCGCCTGGATCGTCAGCACCGTGCCGCCGCCGATCAGCGCGCGATCACCGAAGGCCTGCTGCATCGCCGCGATGCTGACCAAGGGATCGGGCGAATTGAACGGCACCTCGATCACGCGGATGCCGGCTTCCACCAGGGCGGCGGCGATGTCGAGCGCCTCTTCAGGCTTCACGCCACGCAGAATGGCGGCGATCGGCGGCGCGCCGTCGGCCAGCAGGTCGTCGAGGATCATCGGTCAGTTCTCCAGAAAGCCAAGGCCAGCCCGCGCACAGGCGTCGCCGTCGAGCGATTGCGAAGCGATGCCCTGCGCATCGAGGGCACGGGCATAGCGATCCGAAAGCCGCGCGTCACCAATCAAGACGACGCCGGTGTCGCCCGCCAGCGCGGCCCGCGCCTCGGCAATCTCGCAGCCGATGACGAGGCCCGACAGATAGCCCAGCGCCCAGTCGGCCGAACGCCCGGCGCGCAACCGCATCGCCCGCGCCGCGAACAGGGATGCGAGCAGCCGGCCCGCGCCGGCCCGCTCCAGCCCCTCGGCAAAACCGGCCGCTTCCTCCGCCGGATCGGCATCGGCGGCGGCGATATTGGGGCTGAGCGTCGAACGATCGCGCAGCAGCGCAAAGAGTTCGCCGGTCGGCACGGTGCGAAAGCGGATCACCCGGCCATCCTCCACCAGCGTCCATTTGCTGTGGGTGCCGGGCAGCACGATCAGGTGACGGCCAGTGGCGAGCCGGGGATCGAGCGCCATCGCGCCGAAAATCTGCGCCTCCTCGCCGCGCATCACATCGGCGATGCCGTCGGCGTCAGTGCAGGCCAGGCCTGCCATGATCGCCAGCGGCGCGCCGCGCCAGTCGAAGCGCACGGCGACCTGCGCCCAGCTATCGGCATCGGCGGGACAATCGGCATAGGGCGCCTCGACCCAGCCGTCGCGCGCGCCGACCATGCCGCACAGGCGGATCGATGTCGGCAGGCCGTCCTCCAGCCAGGGGGCGATCGTCTCGGCAAAGGCGGCTTCCGCCTCGCGGCCGACCACACCGATGCCCGGCCCGTCGCGGCGCGCCACGATCCGCCCCGCTTCCACCCGGAACAGCCGCAGATTGCTGGTGCCCCAGTCGCCGATCACTGCATAGTCGCTCATCGATGATCCGCCCGATTTTTCGCGTTCAACCGCACTTTCCCTCTCTTTGTATCCTTGAAAAGTTATTTGTCTGAGTATATCGGAGAGGCAAGCGCGTCAACGTGCCAAGCCTTTTCAAAGTGTCAGGATGCCCACATGAGCGATTCGTCCAAGCCTACTCCCAAGCTGCGTAGCCGCGCCTGGTTCGACAACCCAGACAATATCGACATGACCTCGCTCTATCTGGAGCGCTACCTGAACTTCGGCCTCAGCCTTGAGGAATTGCGCAGCGGCAAGCCGATCATCGGCATCGCCCAGACCGGCAGCGACCTGTCGCCCTGCAACCGCCACCACCTCGTGCTGGCCGAGCGCATGCGCGAAGGCATCCGCGAAATGGGCGGCATCGCGCTCGAATTCCCGGTCCACCCGATCCAGGAAACCGGTAAGCGCCCGACCGCCGGCCTTGACCGCAACCTCGCCTATCTGGGCCTGGTCGAAGCCATGTATGGCTATCCGCTCGACGGCGTGATCCTGACCAGCGGCTGCGACAAGACCACCCCGGCGCTGCTGATGGCCGCCGCCACCGTCAACATCCCGGCGATTGCCCTGTCGGTCGGCCCGATGCTCAATGGCTGGCACAAGGGCGAGCGCACCGGTTCGGGCACGATCGTGTGGCATGGCCGTCAGCTGCTGGCCGCCGGCAAGATCGACGATGAAGGCTTCATCAAGCTGGTCGCCTCGTCGGCTCCCTCGACCGGCTTCTGCAACACCATGGGCACCGCCAGCACCATGAACGCGCTCGCCGAAGCGCTGGGCATGATGCTGCCGGGCAGCGCGGCGATCCCCGCCCCCTATCGCGACCGTCAGGAAGCCGCCTACCGCACCGGCAAGCGCATCGTCGAAATGGTGCATGAGGATCTCAAGCCCTCCGACATCATGACGCTCGACGCCTTCCACAACGCCATCGTCGCCAACTCGGCGATCGGCGGTTCGACCAACGCGCCGATCCACCTGGCCGCCATCGCCCGCCACATGGGCGTCGACCTGCCGCTCAAGGATTGGGAAACCGTCGGTCACAAGGTGCCGCTGCTGGTCAACATGCAGCCGGCCGGCGAATATCTGGGCGAGGATTATTACCGCGCCGGCGGCCTGCCCGCCGTCATCAGCCAGCTGATCGACCAGGGCCTGATCAAGGAAGGCGCGATGACCGTCAATGGCAAGACCATGGGCGAAAATTGCAAGGGCGTGGAGATCGAGGATGAAAAGGTCATCCGTCCCTTCGGCCAGCCGCTCAAGCAGGAAGCCGGCTTCCTGGTGCTGACCGGCAACCTGTTCGACGAAGCGGTCATGAAGACCAGCGTCATCAGCGAAGAATTCCGCATGCGCTACCTGTCGAACCCCGACGATCCGGAAGCCTTTGAAGGCCCGGCGGTCGTGTTCGACGGTCCGGAAGATTATCACCACCGCATCGACGATCCGTCGGTCGGCATCACCGCCGACACGCTGCTGTTCATGCGTGGCGCCGGCCCGATCGGCTATCCCGGCGCGGCCGAGGTCGTGAACATGCGTCCGCCGGCCTATCTGATCACCGAAGGCGTGTCGGCCCTGCCCTGCATCGGCGATGGCCGCCAGTCGGGTACCTCGGGCAGCCCGTCGATCCTCAACGCCTCGCCCGAAGCGGCGGCGATGGGTGGTCTGGCGCTGCTGGAAACCGGCGACCGCGTCCGCATGGACCTGAAGGCCGGCGTGGTGAACGTGCTGATTTCCGACGAGGAACTGGAAGCCCGCCGCGCCAAGCTGATCGCCGAAGGCGGTTACAAATATCCCGCTTCGCAGACCCCCTGGCAGGAAATCCAGCGTTCGGTCGTCGGTCAGATGAACACAGGCGCCATTCTGGAAGGCGCGGAGAAATATCAGCGCATCGCCCAGACCATGGGCCTGCCGCGCGACAACCACTGATTTGGCATTGATCCGGTAAACGGCGCGTCATTCAAAGGAGGCAACAGGACGTAATTTCCGTGCAGCGATGCTCGAAATTGCGTCCCCTCGTCCCCATCTGATGGGCGCGCCGTTCCGGCAAATATTACCCCCTTTCCACGACATTTCGGGAGATATCCATGTTCAACGGAGCCATTCTGGTCGGTGCTGCCGAGCGCACCGGTGGTGAGCCCTTCTTCGCGGTCGATCCGTCGACCGGCGCCAAGGGCGACGTCGCCTTCCACAACGCCTCGACCGCCGATGTCGCCGACGCCTGCGCGCTGGCCGACGCCGCGTTCGAAGGCTTCTCGACCCTGTCTCCCGAAACCCGCGCTTCCTTCCTGGAAGCCGTGGCCGACCAGATCATGGAAATCGGCGATCTGCTGATCACCACCGCCATGAGCGAAACCGGCCTGCCGCGTGGCCGCCTGGAGGGCGAGCGTGGCCGCACCGTCGGCCAGTTGCGCCTGTTCGCTTCCTATGTCCGCCAGGGCGACTGGCTCGACGTCACCATCGACAAGGCGCTGCCGGAACGCACCCCGCTGCCGCGCAGCGACCTGCGCCGCGTCAACCAGGCCGTCGGCCCGGTCGCCGTGTTCGGCGCGTCCAACTTCCCGCTCGCCTTCTCGGTCGCGGGCGGTGACACCGCATCGGCCTTCGCCGCCGGTTGCCCGGTCGTCGTGAAGGGCCACCCGGCCCACCCCGGCACCGGCGAACTGGTCGCCCGCGCCATCGCCGCTGCGGTCAAGGCCAGCGGCCTGCATGAAGGCGTCTTCTCCTACCTGCCCGGCACCACCAATGATCTGGGCGGCGCGCTGGTCGCCGATCCCCGCATCAAGGCGGTTGGCTTCACCGGTTCGCGCGGCGGCGGCATTGCGCTGATGAAGATCGCCGCCAACCGCGAAGAGCCGATCCCGGTCTATTCGGAAATGTCGTCGATCAACCCGGTCGTGCTGCTGCCGGGCGCGCTCGCGGCCCGCGCCGAAGCGCTGGGCACCGCCTTCGTCGGTTCGCTCAGCCTGTTCGCTGGCCAGTTCTGCACCAACCCCGGCATGGTGATCGCGCTCGACAGCCCCGATCTCGACCGTTTCGTCGCTTCGGCGGCAACGGCCCTGTCGGCCAATCAGCCCCATGTCATGCTGACGCCGGGCATCCACGCCGCCTATGAAAAGGGCGTCGCGGCGCTGGCCGGCGCAGAAGGCGTCACCACCGTCGCACGCGGCGCCGAAGCCGAAGGCGTGAACCTGGCCCAGTCGGCCCTGTTCGCCACCAGCGGCGAGCAGTTCCGCACCAACCCGGCGCTGTCGCATGAAGTGTTCGGTTCCTCGTCGATCCTGGTGAAGTGCGCCACGATCGAGGAAGTGATCGCCACCATCGCCCAGATGGAAGGTCAGCTGACCGCCACGCTGCAGATGGACGAAAGCGACAATGACAATGCCGCCAAGCTGCTGCCGACGCTGTCCCGCAAGGTCGGCCGCGTGCTCGCCAATGGCTGGCCGACCGGCGTCGAAGTGACCCATGCCATGGTCCATGGTGGTCCCTTCCCGTCGACCTCGGACGGCCGCACCACCTCGGTCGGCACGCTGGCCATGATGCGCTTCCTGCGTCCGGTCTGCTATCAGGACGTCGTCGACGCCGTGCTGCCGCCGGCGCTGCAGGCGGCCAACCCCTGGAAGCTCAACCGCCGCATGGAAGGCAAGCTGGAGCTGGCGCAGTGACCGTCATTTCGCTGGTTCAGTTCAAGGATGGCGACGCACGGGGCGTTGCCGCCATTGACGAAAGCGGCGCGGCGAAGCGGGTGACGGGCGCAAGCTCCACCCGCCAGCTGGCGCTGGACGCGATCGCGGCGGGCCAGGGCCTGGCCGCCTTTGCGGCAGGCAAGCTGGGCGATGCGGTGGACCTGTCCACCGTCGCCCTGCTGTCGCCGATCGACCATGAGGATGCGGCGCATCTGCTGGTCGCCGGCACCGGGCTGACCCATCTTGGCTCGGCCGAAGGCCGCGACAAGATGCACAAGGCCGCCACCTCGGGCGACCTGACCGATAGCATGCGCATGTTCCTGATGGGCGTCGAGGGCGGCAAGCCCGCCGATGACGGCATCGGCGCGCAGCCTGAATGGTTCTACAAGGGCGACGGCCAGATCCTGGTCGATCCGGGCCAGGACTTCACCATGCCGGCCTTTGCCGAGGATGGTGGCGAGGAACCCGAAGTCGCCGGCATCTACCTGATCGACGCCGACGGCACGCCGGTGCGTCTGGGCTTTGCGATCGGCAATGAATTTTCCGATCATATCACCGAACGCGGCAATTATCTGTGGCTCGCCCACTCCAAGCTGCGCCAGGCCTCGCTCGGCCCGGAACTGCTGCTGGGCGACCTGCCGCAGGATCTGCGCGGCACCAGCCGCATCGTCCGCAATGGCGAGACCGTCTGGGAAAAGCCGTTCCTGTCGGGTGAGACCAACATGTCGCACACGATCGCGAACCTGGAACATCATCATTTCAAATATGGTCTGTTCCGCCGCCCCGGCGACATTCACGTCCATTTCTTCGGCACCGCCACCCTCTCCTTCTCCGATGGCTTCGCCACCCAGGAAGGCGATGTGTTCGAGGTCGAGGCCAAGCCCTTCACCCTGCCGGTCCGCAATGGCCTCACGCGCGCAGCGGACGAGGGCAAGACCAAGGTAAAGGCGCTATGAGCATCAAGGCCGGCCTCGTAGGCCTGGGCAAGATCGCCCGCGACCAGCATCTGCCCGCGATCGCCAAGATCGACGGCATCGATCTGGTCGCCGTCGCCAGCCGCAACGCGCAGGGCGAAGGGGTGAACAATTATCCCGATCTCGGCGCGATGCTGGCGGGTGAGCCCGACATGGACGCCGTCATCCTGTGCCAGCCGCCGCAGGTCCGCTATCAGGCGGCCCGTCAGGCGATCCTGGCCGGCAAGCATGTCTTCCTGGAAAAGCCGCCGGGCGCGACCGTGTCGGAAGTGGATGCGCTGATCGCGCTGGCCAAGGCCAATGGCGTCACTCTCTATGCCAGCTGGCACAGCCGCTATGCCGCCGCCGTGGCCCAGGCCAAGGACTGGATGGCGTCGCGCACGGTCGAGCGCATCTCGATCCAGTGGCGCGAGGATGTCCGTCACTGGCATCCGGGCCAGCCCTGGATCTGGGAAGCGGGCGGCTTTGGCGTGTTCGATCCGGGCATCAACGCCCTGTCGATCCTGACCGAAATCGTTGCCGAACCGATCACCCTGCTGTCGGCCGAACTGGAAGTGCCGTCGAACAAGCAGGCGCCGATCGGCGCGACGCTGGCGATGGCGACCGCTTCGGGCGCTCCGATCGACACCGTATTCGACTGGCGCCAGACCGGTCCCCAGACCTGGGACATCGCGGTCGAAACCAGCAATGGCAAGCTGCTCCTGTCCGAAGGCGGCAATACGCTGACCCTGGACGGCGAAGTCCAGTTGAAGGCGCCGGACGAGGAATATCCGACCATGTATCGGCGCTTCGTCGGGCTGGTGGCGGATAAGGCGATCGACGCCGACACCGCGCCGCTGCGCCTGGTGGCCGATGCCTTCCTTTGTGGCCGGCATTGCCCTACGGCTGATTTTGAGGACTAAATTCAACGGAGGTAGAATGGGGAGCGAGCGCAAGGACGGACCGGAACGCAAGTTCGCGTCGGACGAAGGCTCGCTCCGCATTCACCAGGCGATCGCCCGCGACATGGGCACCGCCATCCTGACCGGCAAGCACAAGCCCGGCGACCTGTTCGAGGGTGAGATCGAGGCATCCGAACGCCTTGGCGTATCGCGCACCGCCTATCGCGAGGCGATCCGCATCCTGATCGCCAAGGGCATGCTGGAAAGCCGCCCCAAGGCCGGCACCCGCGTCCTGCCGCGCGCGCGCTGGAACGTGCTCGACCCCGAAATGCTCGCCTGGATGTTCGCCGGCGAACCCGACCGCGCCTTCATCCGCGACCTGTTCGAGCTGCGCGGCGTGATCGAGCCGGCGGCGGCCGAATTTGCCGCGCGCCGCCGCACCGACGATCAACTGGCGATCATGGACGCGGCGCTGGCCGAGATGGAACGCTATGGCCTGTCCACGCCGGAAGGGCGCGCCGCCGACCAGCGTTTCCACAATGCGATCCTCGCCTCCACCCATAATGACGCGCTGGAGGCGCTGGCCAGTTCGGTCGGCGCGGCGGTCAGTTGGACCACCACCTTCAAGCATCGCAAGAAGCTGTTGCCGCGCGATCCCTTGCCCGATCATCAGGCGGTGCATCGCGCCATCGCCGCGCGCGACACGGCGGCCGCGCGCAACGCCATGGCCGAACTGCTGCGCCTGGCCTTCGCCGACATGGATATTGCCCTCAACGAACCGGGCGCCTGATCAACCTACCTCTGCGCGGGCGCCGGCCGGCATCCACCGGGCAAGCCCCGCCCGCCCCTGCCGCGCGATCAGGCCGGTCATGTTGGCGACAGCGAAACTGACACCATGGAGGTTGCGACGCTGGGGCACGCCGGGGATCGGCCGGGGATGCCCCGACGCGAAGGCCAGCCCCGCCCGCAGCCGAAAATCGTCGCGCGGACACTCCCAGTCGAGGCCGACGCCCAAGACCATATCCAGACTGCCGGGATAGCAGGGCGTGCCCTCATTATCGCGCGCTGCGACGATCAGGATGCCGGCCGCCAGCGCACGATCCGCCGCTGCCGCGAACGCCTCGCCATGGGCCGGATTGACCGTGCCGAGGCTGAGGTTGATGAGGTCCACCCGTGCCGCCACCGCCCGGTCGATCGCCGCGACCAGCGCCCGTGCCGTGGTGCTGAGCGCATCATGAAAGACCCGGATCGGCAGGCAGAGCGCATCGGGCGCCTGATCCTGGATCGCGGCGGTCACGGCGGTGCCATGGCCAAGCCGGTCGCCTGTGTCAGCTTCGCTGTCACGCCCATCCTTGGCAATGGCAAAGCCGGGCAATAGCCGGGCGGCAGCGATATGGGGATGATCGGGATGGACGCCGCTGTCGATCACGGCGATGCGCAACGGATCAGGCATGAACCAGCTCGAACTGCTGCACCATATGCGCCTGCCCGTCGGTGACCGTCACGATCCGGTCGGCGATCCGCGCCAGCGCCGGCTTATGGGTGATGAGGATGATAGTCGCATCGGGCAGCGCGCCGCGCAGCCGCTGCGCCACCAGCGCCTCGGCCTCGCCATCCAGCGCCGATGTCGGTTCGTCCAGGATCAGCACCGATGGCCGGCGCAGCAGCGCGCGGACGATGACGATACGCTGCCGCTCGCCCGCCGACAGCGCCAGCCCGCGCTCGCCGGTGCGGGTGTCCAGCCCCTCGGGCAGACGCGCCAGAAAAGTGTCCAGCCCGGCGGCATGGGCCGCCGCCTCGATATCCTCGATGCGCACGTCCGGCAGGGCAAAGCCGATATTGGCAGCGATACTGTCATTGAACAGCCAGGGCGACTGGTCGACCAGCATCACCTCGCGCCGCAGATCGTCGAGCCGCAGGTCGCGCAGATCATGCCCGTCGAGCAGGATGCACCCCCCGGTCGGATCGGCATGGCGCACCATCAGGTCAGCCATGGTCGACTTGCCGACGCCGCTCGGCCCCAGGATCGCGCAGATGCTGCCGGCGGGGATGGTCAGGTCCATGTCGCGCAACACCGGATCGCGATCATAGCGCATCGCCACCTGTTCGAAGCGCAGCTCGCCCCGCACCCGGCCGATCGGCGCGGCATCGGCGCGCTCCTCGACATCGGGCCGGGTGTCGAACAGTTCGAAAATCCGCCCCAGCGACACCCGCGCCGACGCCAGCCCGGACGTCAGCCCCATCAGCGTCTGGATCGGCGACAGGAGCCGCATATGATAGGTCATGAAGGCGACGAGCGTGCCGATGCTCATGTCGCCCTCGATGATCCGCCAGCCGCCATAAAGGATCACGGCGGAGGTCGCCCCGGTCATCAGCGTGCCGGGCAGCGCCCCGGTCATGTAGGAGGCGACCTGCATCCGCAGCATCGCGCCGACAAAGGCGTCATTCTTCGCCTTGAAGCGCCCGACCTCATGCTCGCCCGCCCGCAACGCGGTGACGACGCGCATGCCCATCACCGTATCGACCAGCAGGCTGCCCAGATCCGCGCCCCGCTCGCGCATGTCGCGGGTCAGCGCGGTCAGCCGCCGCTGATAATGAGTGAAGGCCGCCAGACTGGCCGGCACCAGCAGTATGCCGACCAGGAACAGCCGCCAGTCGAGCCAGAGCATCATCGCGACGCAGCCGATGAAGAAGAGCAGGTTGCTGACCACCGAGAGCAGGGTATCGGACGCGATCCGCTGCACATCGCTCACATCGCTGTTCATCCGCGAGACGAGATCGCCCAGCCGGAAGCTGGCATAGAAGCGCGGCGACAGCGTCTGGAGATGACGCAGCAGCGCGGCGCGCATGTCATAGAGCATCGCCGCCGACAGCCGGACATAGCGATAGCTTGCGAGGATGTTGACGCCAAAGCCCAGCACTGTGACCGCGATCATGATGCCAGCAATCCGCCACAGCGCGCCCATGTCCCGCCGCAGCAGCGCCTGATCGATCATCAGTTTGGACAGATAGGGTTGGGCGAGACCGAGCGCGGTCGACAGCACACTGATCGCCAGCACCAGCAGCAGCCCACGCCGATAGGGCCGGATATAAGGCAGCAGCCGGCTATAGCTGCGCCATTCAGCGACAGGCGTGCTCATGCCGCCACCCGCCGTGGCACCAGCCGCAAGCCATGCAGCGCATATTGCGGCTCGGGCAGCGTCGCCAGCAGCCCGGTACACCAGTGATGCCCCTGCATCAGCGCCTCATGTTGGGTGCGCCACCAGTCACCCCGGCCGCCATCGGCATAAAATTGGGCGCAGAGCAGCAGGTGCCGCCGCATCGCCGCGATCAGCATCGCCTGATAATGACCGAGCAGCGCGGCCCGGTCGCCGCCTTCCGCGATGCCCGTCAGCACCGCACTCGCCAATATGGCCTCGCGCACCGACTGGGCGGTGCCATCGCCACAGATCGGATCGAAGCCGATCGCCGCCGTGCCGCAGGCCAGCCAGTCGTCGCCGACCAGCGGCAGATGCAGCCGCGGCGCGGCGAGAAAGGGGCGCGTCGATCCGCCGATCGGATCGACCACCGGTGCGATCAGCCGGCTCTGCGCCAGCAGCGCGTCGATTTCGCCACCGACGCCCAGCAGCCAACCCTCGTCCCCGTCCGCCGGGACCAGGAACAGCCAGCCGCTCTCGACCGCCTCGACCCGGCCTTCCTCGCGGCAGGCCGGGTCGCGCAGCCACACGCGAGCGGCGACGGCATGGCGCTCGCCAAAGACATGAAGCTCACCCATCGGCAGCGGCGTCGCGGCATATAGGGTGAAATCGGGCGCGGCCATTGGCGCGTCGCCCGGCACGGCCAGCGCCGCCTGCACCGTCGCCTCCGATGCCAGCACCGCCTCATGCGGCACCGTCACCGGCGCCCCGCCCCAGGCGACCAGCCGGCGCCGCACGCGCGGCGCGTCCGCGAGCAGGTCCGGCCGCGCGAACAGCTCCCGCATCAACGCCAGCGCCGCATCGCTGAGCAACAGGCTGGGCACCGGCGGGCGATGGGCGGGCTCCTGTCCGACGCGGAGCCCCGCCCCTTTCAGCAGATGCGCGCAGGCATTGGCGGCCATCCCGCTGCCCCGGATGGCCACGGCCATCGGAGTGTCGGGACGGCCGGAACGGGTCACGGCACCGCCACCATGCCGGCGCCGGTCGCGTCATTGCCCAGATCCCAGGTGGCTTCCAGCTTCAGCGTCTTCGCGTCATAAACCTCGATGTCGAAGCTGGCGCCGTAGATATAGAGCTTCGCCCCATCCATCGACATGCCGAAGCGGAAGCGCGATCGGCAGGGGAATTCCGCCTTGTCCACCACCGCGTTGGTGGAAAGGTCCATGTGCCAGAATTCGCACCGCTTCGATCCCAGCGTGCCGTTGGTGACGACGGTATAGGCCTGCTTGCCATCGGGCGTGATTTCCAGCCCCGCCATGGCGGCCGGCGCCGGGCCGATCGGGGTGAAGTCGAACTGGCGGCTGTTGAGGTCGAACCGGGCAAGGCCGAACATCTTGCTGTGGATATAGGGGTCGGCCGCGTTGAACAGCGAGACATATTGGCCGGGCGTCCGCAGCGTTTCGAGCGATCCGCCAAAGCCGACATTCTCCAGCCCCGTGCCTTCGGGCCGGGCGAGGTCGATGCGGTCGGTGGCCTTCAGCGTCGCGGTGTCGATGACGATCACCTTCTCGCCAAAGGCGTAGAGATATTTGCCATCGGCCGACACCTTGAAGGCGACACGATAGCCGCCGATCGCCTTTTCATCATCCTTCTCGATCTCGGCGGTGCGCACCAGCTTGCCGAGCTTCAGGTCGACCACGCCATAGAGGGGCTTGCTGACCTTGTAGCGATCCATTTCCTTGTCGATCCTGGTGACGATCGTGTAGAAATAGCGTCCCGCCGGGTCCGCCACACCGCCATAGAAGCGCACCCGGTTGGGGCCGTCATTCAGGCTGAACTTGCTCACCACCTGCCGGCTGGCGGCGTCGATCACCTCGATCCCGCTCGTCGTGATGGTCGACACATAGATGCGCTTGCCATCGTCCGACAGGCTCATCGCGGTTGGCAGGCCGGTATCCAGCTTGATCTTCTGCGTCACCGCGCCCTTGCCCTCGTCAAAGACCAGCAGGACATCGGGATAGGCGCCCATGAACAGGGTCGCGGCATGGATGGGGATGGTCGCCAGCGCGGTGAGGCCCGCCGCCAGGACGAAGCGGATTTTCTGCATCGCGCGCCTCATGGGAATACCAGGTCGAGATTGCGCCAGTCCTTGGTCGCGGTGGCGCAGTTGCTGGCCCAGTCGGGCGAATAATTCACATGGTCGGGCACCTGCACCGGCCAGAAGCAGGTGACGTAGCAGTCATAGATGTCGCGCTCGACCGGCTGGCACAGCCCCGCCGTGCCGCCGCCCGCATCCACTTCCCAGCCGGGCGAGAAGGACAGGGTGCAGCCCATCGGCACATGCGGACGCGGCGCCTGTTGCAGGGCGACGACATCCTCCTCCATGTCGGACGGCGTGGTGCCCGACGCAGCGGCGGCCTCGATCGCCGCCTCCATCTGCATCACGGCGTCGTCGATCCGCCGCGCCTTTTTGTTGATGGCACGAAGATGCTTCATGACAGCCCCTTTCGTTCAGCGAAATGCTCCAGAAAGCCGGGGTTCTTCACCGCCAGCTCGCCATAGATATGCAGGCAGGTGTCGGTCCATTGCCGGATCCAGTCGCAATAATGGAGATTGGCATGGCCGGTGTCGCCATAGCGGACGAACGCCTCATGGTGGCACCCCCCGGCGCAGAGCGGCCGCGCCCAGCAGCTCTGGCAATCATATTTGGCGCCGACATGACCGCGGCTCAGGAAATCACCCTGCTTGGCCCGGTCGATGCCGCTCGACACATGGCCCATCACATGGGTGTCGGCGTCGGTGAAGCGGTGGCAGGGCGACAGGTCGCCCGACGGGCTGACCCCCATCAGCCCCATGCCTGCGCCGCAGGGATGCGATTTGTTGACGCCCGAAATCAGCTCGCTGATGGTCTCGCTGACATTGGTGAAGCCATGGACCTGCCCTCGCAGCGCATATTCCAGCCATTCGCGCGCCAGCAGGTTGAACTGCGCCAGCACGTAGTCCATGCCGTCTGCATCGATCGAATAGGCCCGCGTCTCCCCCGTGGTCACCGGCGCGAAGCCAACCTCGTGAAAACCCAGATCATCCTTCAGATGGCGGAAGATGCGCACGACATCGGTCACGCCTTCGGTCAGGGTGACGCGCGCGGTGACGGCACGGGTGCGATGATGCGCGATCAGCGTGCGCAGCCGCGGCTCGATCACCGCATAGCTGCCCTTGCCATTCTTGTAGACGCGATGCTTGTCCTGCAGTTCGGGCGGGCCGTCCATCGACACGGTGACGCCGACCCGATTGTCCGACAGGAAGGTGACGATCTCCGGCGTCAGCAAGGTCGCATTGGTGGTCAGGCTGTAGGTGATCCCCTTGCCCGCCGCCGCCATCGCGCCATTGGCATAATCGACCACATCGCGCAGAAGCTTGAAATTCATCAAGGTTTCGCCGCCGAAGAAGGTGATGTGGACCGACGGACGGTTCGCCGCCTCCGCGATCAGCAGGTCGACCGACGCCCTGGCCGTCTCCAGCGTCATATATTTGGGTTTGCCGGCCGGGGTCGCGATCTTGTCCGCGCCGAATTCATAGCAATAGGTGCAGGCAAGGTTGCACTGGTTGGTGATGTTCAGCACCAGCGCCTGCAACGGGAAATCGGCCGGCGGCGCCTCCGGCACGGACACCGGCGCCGCGCCCAGATGGATGAGCTGCACCGCGCGCAATTCGCGCACCAGCGCCTCCGCCTCGGCCAGGTCGCCTTCCTCGCCCGCCAGTTCGCGGACCAGCGCGGCATGGCTCAGCTCCTGTCCATCAAGCCGGTCCAGCACCGCCTGCACCTGCGCATCAATCTCGAAGATTGCGCCGGCACTCACCAGATAGACGAAGTCGCTGCCGCCGGCGGCAAAGCCATGATATTCGGCGCGGCGATAGGCGGGGGCCTGCATGACGGTCATCGCGACACCTCCGGCTGGTCGAAGCGCTGATACATGGGCACGGTCACGACCAGATAGGACCGCGCGCTCAGGGGCTTGCCGAACTTGTCCTTTTCCGCCTTCGCCGTCGCGACGACCCAGACCTCGCCATAATTGTTGCGGCTGAACCGGCGTTCGGGATTGGGGCCTTCCAGCCCCGGCGTGAAGAAGGCGGTGGGGCTCAGCGCCCCCACATATTTCATGTCGTCATCATAATAGACCGACATGAATTCCTGCATCGACCAGGTCGCGTCGATCGGGCCAATCGTGACGTCGTCGCTGGTGTTCGGCTTGCCATCCAGGCCATTGTCATAACCGATCGCCTCGAACTGCTGATAGCCCTTGGCGAACTTGATGCCGCCCAGTCGGGCCAGGCTCGTTTCCGGCGTGACCTTGAGATAATCGACCTTGCGATAGACCGGGAACGCCTTTTCCAGCACCGCGCCGCCGATGCCGACATCGCGCTGGCCGGCAGGGGCGCTGGCCGCGACATCGACGCTCAGCACCGCCTTGCCCGGCGTCGCCGACACGACCTTGCTGACGGTCACACCCGCGCCCAGATCGACGTCACCCGCCGTCAGGGATGCGGGCAGATTATGGCCCCAGATGGTAACATCGACGCCCTTCGTCCCGGCCTTCACCGCACCCGGCGTCACCGCCAATATGGCCGGCGCGGCGGTCGCGCGGACCAGCTTCACGTCATAGCCGAATTCCTGATATTCCCCCCAGAACCAGCGCCCCTCCGCGCTCTGCTGGTCGGGCGCGAACCACATCGTCTCGCGCGCCGGGCTGCCAAGGTCATCGGGCTTGCCCGGCGCCGCGCCGCCCTTGGACGAGCCGCGCCAGCTATAGCCGGAATAGACAAGGCCGGTGCCGCTGCGGCTGATGGTCGCGCCGTTAGTGAGCGAGGTGAGCGACGCGTTGGTCTTGAACTCGTCGGCGGCCGCGCCCGGCGCCACCGTCATCGTGCCGACGAAGCGGCCCTGCCCCGGCACCGACGCCACCACCAGCCAGTCGCCCGCCAGCCGCGGCGCGCGCAGGCGCGAACTCCAGGCGGCCCATTCGGGCGTATGCAGCCCCGCCACCTTGGGCAGATAGGTCAGCGCATATTCGCCGCGCGTCATCTTGTCCTTGGGGTCGCGGCCGGTGGGCTGCTCGCTATCCTCGGCCGGCCGGCGATATTGCGCGTCCGCCTGTGAATAGAGGGCGACATGCAGATCCTGCAGCGTCTTCCATTCCAGCTTAGACCGGCGCCAGGACAAGGGCTGGGCAAAGGCATGGCAGCTGGCACAGGCGCCGCGCATCGTCTCATTGGGCAGCACTTCGTCGATGATCCGCTTTTCGGGCAGATACATGACCGGCCGCGCCTCCTCCGGCGCCAGCCCGTGCGAGGCGGACAGCGACTTGATGACCGCGCGCGATTCCTGCGGCGTGATATCCAGGCCATTCAGTCGCACCATCCGCTTGATCGCCTGTGCCCAGCCCTCCGGCGTGGTGCGCACCCAGCTGATGCGGGACAGGTTGCCCTTAGCATCGGGCGCGTGACAGCTGCCGCATTTTTCCTGGACCAGCGGATCGGTGACGGGGATGCCCTCCTCCGTCTCCTTCATCGTCGCGCCGTCGGGACCGCCATCGGCCTGCGCGAGCACGACCGATGCGGAGAACAACCCCAACAGACCGAACTTCACCGGAAGCTGCTTCACCCTGATGTCCCCCTTTGGCGTCCGGTCTTTTGCCCTGGACGCGGCCCAATCTCAGGCGGGGGCTTTTTTGCCCCTCTGACCGGCATGACGGATGACGCCATGTCGATCCGCCATCAGATTCTTGACGATCATCAAGATTTTTCTGGCCAAGTAAAGAGGGGTTGGAAAACAGGGTTCAGGCGAACATCTCCGGCACGATCGGCAGGGTGCGGATACGCTTGCCGGTGGCCGCGTGCAGCGCATTGACCAGCGCCGGGATCACCGGCGGCAGCGCCGGCTCGCCCATGCCGGTCGGCGGATAATCGGTCTTCACGAACTCGACGATGATCTGCGGCGTATCGGGGATGCGCTGCAACGGATGGGTGTCGAAATTGGCCTGCTCCACCGCGCCGGCAACCTGCGTGATCTTCTGCCCGGCCAGCGCCTGGCCCAGCCCCTCGATCACCGATCCCTGCGCCTGGTGCAGCGCATTCATCGGGTTGATGATCTGGCTGCCGACATCGCCCGCGACCCACACGGTCGCGACCTTGGGCATGCCATCGACCAGCGCCACCTCCAGCACCTCGGCGAAATAGCCCATATGGCTGTAATAAAAGGCAAAGCCCTTGCCCCGTCCCTTGGGCAATTTGCCACGATCGGCCCAGCCGCTCATCGCCACCACCTTCTCGATCACGCCCCTGGCGCGGCCGGTGACGAAGGGCGGCGCATTGGGGCCGCGCGGCAATTCGCGCGGGTCGCCCAGCAATTCCAGCATCAAAGTCGGCAGATCCTTGCCCGCCGCCTGCGCCACTTCGTCCAGGAACGCCTGGGTGACGAAGGCCAGCGCGTTGGAGCCGGGCGCGCGCAGCCAGCCGGTCGGCATGTTGGTGGCGAGGAAACTCTGTTCCAGCAGCAACGTGTCGATCAGGCCGGCGGGGATTTCGCTCGCCGGCATCTCGGCCGACCGCACCGGCTTGCCGTCCTTGCCGAAGGTCACGAAATGATCGTGGAAGGCGGTCATTTTCCCGCCCTTGTCCAGCGCCGCACGGAAGCCGTGCCAGCCGGCCGGGCGGTAGAAGTCGCGCTGGATATCCTGCTGCCGGTTATAGAGCAGCTTCACCGGCACGCCGGGCAATTGCGCCGCGATCGCCGCCGCCTGCACCATATAGTCGTTCATCAGCCGCCGGCCGAAACCGCCGCCGATGCGGGTGAAGTTGATGCGGATCTTGTCCGGCGGCAGGTTCAGCGCCTTGGCCACCAGCCCGCGCCCGCTTTCCGGATTCTGCGTCGGCGCCCAGATCTCGATCGCGCCATCCTTGAACAGGGCGGTGCAATTCTGCGGCTCGAGCGTCCCATGCGCCAGGAAGGGATAATCATATTGCGCGCTGACCGTCTTCGCCGCCCCGGCAAAGGCCCCATCCACATCACCCGCGCGGACGATGTCGCCATCGGCCTTGCCCTTCAGCCGTTCGGCAGCCTGCGCGGCATAGCCCTCGGTCGAAAAGCCGCTCACCGCGCCCATGTCCCATTCGACCTTCAACGCCTCGCGCGCCTGGTTGGCGCTCCACCAGCTTGTCGACAGGATGGCGACGCCATCGAACAGCGATTCCGGCGTCCCGTCCCCCTTGATCGTCAGCACATGGGCCACACCGGGCAGCGCCTTCACTTCGTCCAGATTGGCCGATTGGAACGTCCCGCCAAAGGCCGGGCAGGTCTCCAGCACGGCATAAAGCATGCCGGACAGCTTGAAATCGATTCCGAACAGCGGCTTGCCAGCCACGATAGCCGGCGTATCCACCCCGCCGATTGACTGGCCGATGATGCGAAAATCCCTGGGATCCTTCAGCGTCAATGTCGCCGGATCGGGCGGGGACTGCTGTGCCGCGGCGGCGGCCAGCGCGGCATAGCTGATGCTCCTGCCCGACGTCGGATCGCTCACCTTGCCGCTGCCGGTCTTCAATGTCGCGGGCGCCACGCCCCATTGTTGCGCCGCCGCCGCGACCAGCATCGCGCGGCCCGCCGCCCCGGCCTTGCGCGTCGGCAGCCATTCGCGCGGCGTCGTGCGACTGCCGCCAGCCGTCTGCCCGCCGAATATCTTCTGGTCGGCATGGGTCTGCTCGATCGTCACCTGCGCCCAGTCGACGTCCAGTTCCTCGGCGATCAGCATCGGCAGCATGGTCTTGGCGCCCTGCCCGATCTCGGCATTTTTCGCGCCGATGATGACGCGATTGTCGGGCAGGATGCGCACGAAGGCGGTCAATATCTGCGGCGCGCCCTCCGCCGCCTCCGCCAGCGGGATGTTGAGGTCGAACAGCAAGCCACCGCCCGCGACCAGCGAGGCGCTCAGGAAGCGGCGGCGCGACAGGATCGGCGCGTTCATGCCTTCGCTCCCGCCCTGGCCGCATCCTTGATCGCAGCGCGGATGCGGACATAGGTGGAGCAGCGGCACAGATTGCCCATCATCGCCGCGTCAATATCCTCGTCACTGGGGTCGGGTGTGGTCGCCAGCAGCGCACTCGCGCTCATGATCTGCCCGGCCTGGCAATAGCCGCATTGCGGCACGTCCAGCTTCACCCAAGCATCGGATATCCGCTTGCCCGCATCGCTCTGCGCCACCGCCTCGATCGTGGTGATCGCCATGCCCTGCGCCTCGCCGATCGGCGTCTGGCAGGCCCGCGCCGGGCTGCCGTCGATATGGACGGTGCAGGCGCCGCACAGCCCCGCGCCACAACCGAACTTGGTGCCGACCATGTCCAGATCCTCGCGCAGTGCCCACAGCAACGGCTTGGCCGGATCGGCCTCCACCGATCGTGTCTGTCCATTGACCTTGAGACTGATCGCCATCGCCCTACCCCCGCTCAACCTTTGATTGTCGCGCGCAAAATAGATGGCAGAAAGGCACGGCCTGTCCAGAGGCTTCGAGGACGGCCACCCAAGCCCCGGAAAAGCGATCGCTTTCGCAAGGCCCGGCTTGACTTGGCGCCCGCGCGCCTGTCTCTCCCTGTCCATCCCTATTCGCGACAGGAATTGCCATGACCGTCCGTATCTCGCTCGCGCTGCTCCTTGCCCTCGGCGCCTCCGCCCCGATCCTGGCCCAAGCCCCAACCACGTCCCCAACCACGGCGCCCGCATCGGCGACCGCTCAGGAAGACAAGGCACTGCTCGCCTTCCTCGACCAGGCGTTCGACCAGCAACTGGCGCTCAGCCCGGAATCGATGACCAGCCTTGGCCTCAAGACCGACTATGGCAAGCTGGACGATTATAGCGAACGGGCCGACGCCCGCAGCCTGGCGCTGCAGGAACAGCAGCTTGCGCAGCTGCATCGCCGCTTCTCGCCCGAACGCCTCGGCCCCTCGGCGCGGCTCAGCTATCGTCTGTTCGAAGCGCAGGTGGCGACATCGAAGCAGCAGGCGCCCTTTGCCAAATATGCCTTCCCCGTGTCCACCAATGGCAGCCCGGCGGGCAATATCCCGGTCTTCCTGATCAACGAACATCGCGTCGACAGCGTCGCCGATGCCCAGGCCTATATTGCCCGCCTGCGCGACAGCGAGCGGGTGATGAACGAGGTCGCGACCAAGATGCGCGACCAGGCGGCACAGGGCATCGTCCCGCCGAAAATGGTGTTCGCCCCCGCCCGCGCCGACGCAAAGAAGGTGATCAGCGGCGCCCCCTTCGATCAGGGGCCGGACTCCACCCTGTTCGCCGATTTCAAGAAGAAGGTCGGCGCGCTCAACGCATCGGATACGGAAAAGGCCAAGCTGATTGCCGACGCACAGGCCGCGCTCACCGGCCCCTTCGCCAAGGGGTTCCAGACCCTGTTCGCCGCGCTCGATGCGATCGAGCCCAAGGCCAAGGGCAATGACGGCGCCTGGAGCCTGCCGGGTGGCGAGGCCTATTATAACGCCCGCCTCGCCTTCTACACCACCACCAGCCTCAACGCCGATCAGATCCACCAGATCGGCCTCGATCAGGTGAAGGCGATCCGGACGGAAATGGAAGCGGTGAAGGCGCGGATCGGCTTTGCCGGTTCACTGACCGATTTCTTCCAGGCACTGCGCACCGACCCCAAGTTCAAATATCCCAATGATGCCGCCGGCCGCGAAGCCTATCTGGCGGACGCCCGCGCCGCCATCGCCCAGACCATGGATGCCGCGCCGCGCTTCTTCCGCGTCCTGCCCAAGGCGAAGCTGGAGGTGCGCGCGGTCGAGGCCTGGCGCCAGGAAACCGCCTCGGTCGCCTTCTACAACCAGCCCGCGCCCGACGGATCGCGCCCCGGCATCTTCTACGTCAACCTCGCCGACATGAATCAGGTGCAGAAGCCGCAGGTCGCGGCGATCGCCCATCATGAAGGCGCGCCGGGCCATCATTTCCAGATCGCCCGCGCGCAGGAACTGCCCGACCTGCCCAAATTCCGCCGCTTCGGCTATTATGGCTCCTATACCGAGGGCTGGGGCCTCTATAGCGAGCGCCTGGCCAAGGAAATGGGCGCCTATCAGGATCCCTATTCGGAATTCGGCATGCTCTCGCTGCAGATGTGGCGCGCAATCCGGCTGGTCACCGACACCGGCCTGCATGCCAAGCGCTGGACGCGCGAACAGGCGATCCAGTATTTCCGCGACAATGCCCCCCTGTCGGAACGCGACATCGTCAAGGAAGTCGATCGCTACATCAACAATCCGGGCCAGGCGACCAGCTACATGGTCGGCCAGATCCGCATCGCCCAGTTGCGCAAGGAAGCCGAGCAGGCGCTGGGCCCCAAGTTCGACATTCGCGACTTCCATGAAGTGGTGCTGGCCAATGGCGCCCTGCCGCTCGACGTGCTGGGCGAACAGGTCCAGGCCTATATCGCAGCGACCAAGGCCAAGGGCTGAACCAGCCTACATGCCCGGCTTGTCCCGCCAGCAGGGGACAAGCCGGGTGAAGGCGGCACTCCCTGCCCCTTACAGCGTGCCGCGCAGAGTGAACTTCACCGCGCGGGGTTCGCCGTAGCGGGCGCTGCCGAGATAGAGGCCGGAATAATAGGTCTTGTCGAAGATATTCTCGACATGGACCGACAGCGAGAGATGGTCGGTGAAGCGATAATTGGCGAGCAGGTCGACCACCGCCAGGCTGCCCTGGCTGTAGGTTTCGCCATTCGGCCCTTCGCCATCGGCCGTGGTCTTGCCCTGCCACTCGACATTGCCGCCGATCGTCAACGCGCTGAACTGGCCGGGCAGCGTATAGGCGCTGAACATCTTGAAGCTGTTCTTGGCGATCTGCGGCATCTGGCGCACGCCGTCGCGATCTTCCGCACGAGCATTGGCAAAGCCGCCGGCGATCCGCCAGCCGGGCAGGATTTCGCCCTTCACCTCCAGTTCGAAGCCCGACGACTTCATGCCCGACACCGCATGATAGGCCGAACTGCCATCGGGCGCGAAAATGCCGGGGCCGTCGGCCAGGGCATAATTATCCTGCTGCATCTTAAACACGGCGGCGGTGGCGCTGAGGCGGCCATCAAGGAAGTCGGCCTTGAGCCCGGCTTCATAGGTATTGCCTTCGAGCGGGGCGATGACATCGCCATCGACGGTGCGTGATGTTTGCGGCGTGAACACGCTGGCATAGCTGACATAGGCCGAGAGGGTCTTGGTAAAGTCCAGCACCAGGCCGGCATAGGGGGTGAAGACCGCCTTTTCATCGACCACCGGGGTCCAGACCTTGGGGCCGGTCACGTCCTGCGCATAGCTGTCCTGCTTCCACCAGGTGAGGCGGCCGCCGGCGATGATCGAGAGCGGGCCGATCGGCTTCAGCCGGGCGACACCGGCGATCGAACTGGTCTCGATCCGGTTGCCCGCGGTGCTGCCCGATGGCGTCAGGTCGGGCTTGGCCACGTCGCCGGTCGGGAAATAGCTATAGGCATTGATCGGATACATATAGTCGCTGCCACCCCACCAGCCGGGATAGGGCGTCTGGTCATCGTCGAAACGGGTGTGGCTCACGGTCAGGGCCACATGCTGTTCCTGGCCCAGCGCCTCGAACGCGCCGCGCAGATTGGCATAGACCGCGTCGAGCGTCAGGTCGGATGCCCAGCGGGTGGCGTAGAAGGTGCCGCCATCGCCCGTTTCCTTGTCGATCGCGGTGCCAAAATAATAGCCGATCGTCTCGTCATAGGAACCCGACTTATGCTCGGCATCGACCTGCAGATGCCAGTTGGCGTCGAAATCATGGGCAATCGAGGCGAAGATGTTGACGCTCTTGCGGCGGAAGTCGGACCAGTCGGCACCGCCATTGGTGGAGCGGGCGAAATCGGTCTTCGTGCCGTCGGTGAAGAAGAGCGGCACGCCGCCGCGCGAGGCGCCTTCGTTGCGGAAATTCTGATATTCGATGCCGGCGGTCAGCAGGGTGCTGGGGCCAAGATCGGCCTCGATCACGCCATAGAGCGCCTGGCGCTTGGCATGTTCGCGGTCGATGAAAGTATCATTATCCTGCCAGGCGCCGGCGACGCGGGCGCGGATATGGCCGCTGGCGGTCAGCGCGCCGCCGATATCGCCTTCCAGCCGGTACTTGTCCCAGGAGCCGATGGTCGCCGCGATCGTGGCGCTCAGGTCCGCGCCGGGCCGCTTGCGGATCATGTTGATCGCCGCCGACGGCTCGCCGGTGCCGGTCATCATGCCGGCCGAACCGCGGATCACCTCTATCCGGTCATAGGCGATCATGTCGGCGGTATCTTCGGTGAAGCCATAGATGTTGGACGGTCGGGCGACGCCGTCGACCAGATAATTCTGCACCGCAAAGCCGCGCGCGGTATAGTTGGTGCCGTCGGTGCCGAGCGCGCTGGAGCGGTTGGTCTGGATGCCGACGATCTGCGCCATCACTTCGGAAATGTCGGTCAGGCCCTGTTCCTGCATGCGCAGGCTGTCGAGACTGGTGACCGACTGGGGCGTTTCGCGGGTGGTGAGGTTGAGGCCGTTGGTCTCATTCTGGCCGGTAACGACGATCGAGTCCGGGGCGGGCGCGTTTGCATCCGGCTCGTCCGCAGGCGCCTGGGCCTGGGCGCTGGTGGTAGCCAGCAGCATGCAGGCGGCGATCGACGCCGCGCCGTAGCGGACGAAATTCTTCTTCGATGCAAAGGACATAAGGCACTTCCCCCATATTTCGCCATGCCCTGAACATGGCGCCCTGGATGTTGGGGCGGCGCTTTAATGCGATTGATTTGCAAATGCAACGATTCGGAAACGAACTGATGCAAAATGTGCATCGGGGCGCAATATGGCGCTATCGATCAGTCATGATGGCTGCCGGGATGAGTGGGCGATTGATGCCGGGACAGCTCCGGCCGTTGCTTTCGTCTGCCTCTTCGCATCGCTGCACGGGTTCGTTGCGCCCGGAGCCGCAGACAAGAATAGTGAGGGTGTGGAAAGGCAAGGCCCGCTTCTGGTCGCTTTCAGACCATCCCCCGCTATACCGGCAGCACGAACTCCACCGGCGCAGTGAATTCGATGCGGTCGCCGGATATGTCGGACGGGGCCTTGGGATAGGGCGAGGCGCGGTGCAGCATGGCGGCGGCCTCCTCGTCGAGCGAGGCGCGGCCGGAACTGCTGATCACCCGCCCTTCGATCAGCATGCCGGCGCGGTCGATCACGAAGCGGACCTTCACCACCCCTTCCTCATGCCGCATCTTGGCGCGGCGGGGATAAATTTTGTGGGCATAGAGCCAGGAACGCACCCGCGCGGCATAGGCGCGGCTGTTGCCGGCCGGGGCATTGGCGTCCAGCCCGTCGGCAATGCCGCGCCGGGCCGGCGGCGCGCCGGCGCTG